>JBEGUX010000109.1:0-6077 GCA_041178685.1 Bacteroidota bacterium | reverse complement strand
CGAAGTGACTGGCAATTCCTTAAGCGCGCATTTTTACCTATTGGATTTTTATTGCCCAGGCGTAAGGCGCTTTCATACGGCTCGGATGGTATTCCGGTAAACTTATTTCCAAATCGTTCCCAACTTGTTTCCAAAGCAGCTTTTCGCCGGTCGATACCAGCGTGCAACCGCTCTTCCCCTGCATCGAAAAGTCGCGCAAGCGAATCACCCGATTATCCGGATAAACGGGTAGAATAGCATAGATAGATTGCTCTGCCGGTTTGGCCGTAAAGAAAACTTGCTTTACGCCATAGCCCGAATCCGGATCCACCGTCAGCTTCAACATCACATCACCGGACGTGCGCCATTCCATATTCGGATTTTCTTTCGGTGGCATATAGTCTCTTCTACCTGTCTCGCTCCACTGACAAGTTCTTGTCCAACGACTTGTTCCATAGATGGCTTCACCATTCAACGATAGCCATTCGCCGATCTGCAACAATCGCTCTTGCATGATCGGCGGTATCTTTCCGTGTGCATCCGGTCCGATGTCAAGCAACAAATTTCCACCGCGACTTACTTTATCAATCAGCGAAAGCACCAGCGCTTGCGTAGAGGTATAATCCCATGCATCTTCTTCGCGGTTGTAGCCATAACTGTACCCCATGCCGCGGCTCTCTTCGAAATAGTGATTCTCAAAATCTTTGTCGGGTTCGTATTCCGGCGTGTACACCTGGCCATGATGAAAGCGAACGTCGATTCCCCAACGATCAAATGTCACAACACGATCTTTCACCGGACTGTCATTATACAGCCAAGCTAAAAACTGCTGGCTTCTCCACACGGTATCGCGTACTTCCCAGTCTCCGTCCGTCCAGAATAAATCAGGCTGATACATATTCACCAGCTCTTTCATCTGCGGCCACGCATGATTATCAATATAAATGCGCTTGTTCCGTTGATAAAGCGGATTAAACCACTCGTAAAGCGAATAGTACAATCCCGGATGAACATCGGTCTTTCGTACGGCTTCAAACAAATCTCCAATCAGATCGCGTTGCGGTCCTACATCCATTGCATTCCACGGGAAGCCCCATGTTTCATTCGCATTCATACTTGGCCACAAACAATAACCATCATGATGCTTGGAGGTTAGCACGATATACTTTGCACCGGAACGCTGAAACAATTTCGCCCAGTCGTCGGGATTGAAAAGTTCAGCGTGAAAATCTTTTGCCAAATCATAATAACTACGATCGCCAAAATTTATCCGGTGATAGCGCTGGCGCGTGGTATCATCTTTCTGTAAACCGTTCTGATACCATTCAGCATATTTTCCTTTTTCACACCAGCCGGGAACTGCGTAAACTCCCCAATGGATGAAGATGCCGAACTTTGCATCGCGGTACCATTCGGGAACCGGACGCGTATCAAGACTTTCCCAAGTAGGAGCGTAGGGTTGTGCATTCATCTTATTGGTGATCATAACGATCACCGCCAACATGAAAAATTGAATTCTGGTCATAGTACGAAAGTAAGTGAATGTGGAGGTATTTTGTACCTTAGACTATTAAATCTTTCAAAAAAATGGCGTCTATATTTACTCCACTTCCTCCAGTAAAAAAAGGGTTTTTCGGTCGCTTATTCGGTACCGGTCCCGATGAGAATGCATTCGTTGATCTCAATAATCTGTTTGCCTCCAAACCTGTGCTGGAAATCACTCCGGAAGATGTTGCAGCAATAATCACTCAATACAATGTAGACATAACGCGTCATTTCCCTGAACAGGTAAAGAATCTTTTCTTTACCTACTTCCAACATTGTATTCAAGATCGTAGTTTTGGCGAAGATGAACAAGCTGCACTTCGCCACATCAAGCGGTTATTGCAGCTTACCGATGCCGATGTCGCTGAAACACAAAGAAAGATAGAGGAGAGTCAACTGATTCTCGAATGGAAAAAAGCAGTTGCCGATGGCCGCTTGACTAAAGAAGAGGAGGAGGCACTTGATAAACTGGCTGCATCGTTCACGCTGCCCAAAGAACTCGTCAAGGAAATCAGTGCGCTTACCAGAGAGTTGCATTACCGCGAAACATTGAAGACAACAATGGATGATCGTCGGCTCACTGCGGAAGAAGAGGCGGAGTTGAAAGCCATCAGTGAAAGCTTGAGTGTAACACCGCAGTTTGATGAAGCTACGCAATCCACTTTGGATCGTTTTCGTATGTATTATCAAATTGAAAATGGTATGCTGCCCGAGTATTCGGTCGATATTAATTTGCTCAAAGGCGAAGTTTGTCACTTCGGATGTGCTGCCAATTGGCACGAATATCGATCAGTTACACGTCGCATTAATTACGGCGGACCAGCCATTAGCGTAAAGATCATGCGTGGTGTTTATTATCGTGCAGGAAGTATGAGTGTGCAGCCGGTACGCTCGCAGGAATTGCAGCTTATAGGATCCGGAATGATCTATCTGACGAACAAGCGAGTGATTTTTGTAGGCGACAATAAAGCAACGACCATTCGCTACAATAAAATTGTAACGATAAATCCATATTCCAACGGGGTTGAAATTATTAAGGATGCGGGCAAAAGTCCGACGATTACGGTGGCCAATGAGAATGCAGAAATGCTTAACCTGGTACTGGCACAACTCCTTAGCACCAGCAGTCAAGAATAAAAAAAACGCAGCCCACAGGACTGCGTTTTTCTTATACGTTTATTAAAAAATTACTTCAGCACACTTGGAGTGATCCCCATGTTGTAAAAGATGAAGCTGTAAATGTCGGCTTGCTCTTCTATAACTTTTGAAGTTGGTTTCCCTGCACCGTGACCGGCACGTACATCGATACGAATTAACGCCGGATTGTCGCCTTTGGTTTTCTCTTGCAGTTCAGCAGCAAATTTAAACGAGTGAGCCGGAACAACACGATCGTCGTGATCCGCAGTTGTAATCAACGTTGCCGGATAATTTACACCTTCTTTGATGTTGTGAAGCGGTGAATAGCGATACAGGTTAGCAAAATGTTCTTGGTCTTCGCTCGATCCATATTCTACCACCCAGCCCCAGCCGACGGTGAATTTATGATATCGTAACATGTCCAATACGCCGACTTGTGGAATAGCTACTTTGAAAAGTTCCGGCTCCTGAGTCATGCATGCACCCACAAGTAGCCCACCGTTTGATCCGCCTTGAATAGCCAGCAATCCTGAATTCGTGTATTCATTGTCGCACAAGTATTTTCCGGCGGAGATAAAGTCGTCAAACACATTTTGCTTGTTAAACAGCATACCGGCTTTGTGCCAATTTTCACCGTACTCGCCACCACCACGAAGATTAACTATTGCGAGGACACCACCATTTTCCAGCCACAACATGCGTGCGGTACTGAACGAAGGTGTCTGGCTGATATTGAAACCGCCATAACCGTACAATAATGCGGGATTCTGACGATTCATAGTGAGTCCACTACGGTGTACGATGAACATTGGAACCTTTGCGCCATCTTTACTGGTGAAAAATACTTGCTTCACTACATAGTCATCCGGATTTATTTTGAAGGTTGACTGCTGCCATATTTCACTATTGCTTCCTTTAATGTTATAGCTGAAAATGGTTGGCGGATAATTAAAAGAAGTATAGGTATAGAATATTGCTTTATCATCCGCGTTGCCGCCCAATCCACTCACTGTTCCAAGTCCGGGTAGTTTAATTTCATTTTCAAGTTTTCCGTCCATGGAATACTGGTAGCACCGGCTGGTTACATCTTTCAGGTAAGTGACAAAAAGTTTGCCGCCGGCAGTGGAAGCACTTTTAATAAGATCCTTTGTTTCCGGAATGATATTTTTCCAATTCTTTTCGTCAGCATTGTTGGGATCAACAAGTACAATGCGCTGATTTGAAGCATTAAGATCTGTTTGCAAAAGAATCTTATCGCCGATATTATTCAATACATCAGCATTGGCTTCAAATCCGGGGAAGATAAGCTGAAAGTCGGACTTTGGCTTAGAAAGATCTTTAACATGAATTTCATTGCCACTCGTTCCTGATGAAATACTGATTACCAAAAAACGTTCGTCTTCGGTAGTCTGTGCACCGTAGTAACGATTAGGCTGTGTAGCGTCCTGATAAATTAATACATCATCGTTTTGTGACGTTCCCAACTTGTGATAGTAAACTTTGTGAAATTCATTTTTTGCAGAATATACCTTTGCATCTTTGGGTGCATCATAACGGCTATAGTAGAATCCATTATCTTTCCATGCAGCTCCGCTGAATTTTACCCACTCAATTTTATCATCAAGTAAATTTTTGGTGGCGATTTCCATAATGTAAATCTCCTGCCAATCACTTCCCGCTTTTGCCACGGAATAAGCCATGTATTTATGGTCTTTCGAGGCGCCCAATAAGGAAACTGCCGCTGTGCCATCTTTCAATAGGGTATTTGGATCGATGAAAACTTCAGGACTACCGTTCAGTCCTTTTTGGATGTAGTAAACGGATTGGTTTTGTAGTCCATCGTTCTTACTGAAGAAATAATACTCACCAACGCGGAACGGTGCCGAGTAACGTGCATAATTAAAAATCTGCGTTAAACGACTCTTAATCTGATCGCGGAAAGGGATATTTGACAAGTAATTGAACGTAGTTTTATTTTCGGCTGTAACCCACTCTTGTACATTCGCCGCAGTATCGTATTCCAGCCAACGGTACGGATCGCTTACCACAGTTCCGAAATAATTATCCTTCACATCCGACTTTTCAGTGGTGGGATATATAATTCCACCTTTTTTAAATGTTGATTGGGCAAAAGTCGTGTGGACAGCAAGTGCTAAACTGAGCAATAAAATCGCTTTTTTCATACAGATGGTAGTTGTTTTAAGTGGCCTCAAAATACGAATTATGGTCACACAATTAACGAGCCAAACCAATTGCTGTAGAGCCATTGACTGAAGATTATTCGATAAATTCGTCCTTCAATTTATCGATGTATATAAATGAATTATTGCTCTTTTAATCCTTACAAGTTGGAGTTGCTCAGCGAATATGCAATTGATGACACGTTGGATCTATCGAATATCAATAATGGGTTTTTAGCGTGGACGAATTTGTCTATCCCTCAACGTGTCAACTACTTTAATCAGCTAACTATATTACTTGAGCAGCAAACAGAAAAACTGGCACGGCTTTCCGTGCTAGAGGTGGGTAAGCCGATTTCCGAAGCGCGTACAGAAATACAAAAATGTTGCTCTGCCATTCGATACTATTGTAGTGTTGCACCCGGATTGTTGCAGGAAAAAGTAATTTCTTCAGAGGCGATTTATTCGGCCATTCGTCCTGAGCCGCTGGGCCCATTACTTGCAGTGATGCCATGGAACTTCCCTTTCTGGCAAGTCTTTCGTTTTGCCGCTCCTGCGATGCTTGCGGGAAATACTGTTTTGCTCAAGCATGCGCCCAACGTTCCACAGTGTGCAGGGACAATTGCTGAATTGTTTGCTGCAGCAGGATTTCCGGAAAATGCCTTCACCAATTATTATCTTTCTAACGAAGCAGTCGCTCAGTTTATCGCGCACCCTGCAATTGCCGGCGTCACCTTCACGGGAAGTGATGCAACGGGTTCAATCATTGGACAATTAGCCGGAAAATATTGTAAGAAGTCGACGCTGGAACTAGGTGGCAACGATCCGATGTTGATCTTTTCAGACGCTGATATACAAGCCTGCGTTGATGCGGCATTATTTTCTCGCTGTATTAATGCCGGTCAAGCGTGCAACGGTGCTAAACGTTTTTTAGTAGAGCAGAAAGTGCATGATGAATTTGTAGCAAGATTAAGTAACGCCGTTCATCAGCTAAAAGTTGGAGACCCTTCAGACGAGAATACTCAAATTGGTCCGTTGGCACGACTGGATTTATTGCAAAAGGTGCATCGACAAGTAAATTCATCCGTTGAGCAAGGTGCAAGGGTAGAAGCAATTGCAACTACACCGAACGATTCCGGTTGGTTCTATCCGCCAACAGTTTTATCAAAAGTGCTTCCCGGCATGACGGTTTTTGAAGAGGAAGTTTTTGGTCCTGTTTGGTCGATTACGTCATTC
>JBEGUX010000108.1:0-6448 GCA_041178685.1 Bacteroidota bacterium | reverse complement strand
TAAAGCTTAAACGAAATTAATTCGTCATCCTGGTATAGACGATGCCGAACAGCAACGCGATGACCATGATCAGCAACAAGTAGTTGAAGAAGCGTTGTGTGCCTGCACTTTTCTTTAAGTTGGCTTGTCCGGAAAGGTTACGCATGACTACTTCCAGTCGGCTAAACGCGTGCTGATTTTTCAGGATATAATCGTAGGCACCGTATTTCATCGTATTGGCTGCAATTTCAGTGCTTTCTTGTCCACTTAAAAAGACAACATCCACATCGGGAAGTCGCTCTTTCAGTTTAGCCAAAACCTGAAGTCCGTTCATAGCCATAGGATTTGTTCCATCCAGATTGTAATCCAAAATGATGAGGTTGGGCTTTCTGAAAATACCGTTCAAAGCATCCTCGCCGGAACGGTAATTCGTCAATTGTGCTCCCGGAAATTTACTTTCCAAAAAATCAACAATCATCTCAGCCATGTGAGCATCATCTTCGATTATTGCGATCTGCAGACTATTGTACATAATTGGTGTTTTCTAGCGATTGTAAAGATGGGAATTTTCAGCGTACTTTCTCCACCTGGAGTTCGTTCAAGTATACAAGATATTTTTCAATTTTTTGGTAGCCCATTTCAGCGAGTTTGTCGCCATATTCCTGTAATTGCTTTTGGTGCGCCGCATTTGCTTTACCCGTTTTAAAATCAATGATTACAGCCTGTTCATTTCTAGTAAGCACTCTGTCGGGGCGCAGCACCCGATGATCAGGTGTCAGGATTTCCTGTTCTCTTCGGATTTCCCAGTCGCCGGTAAAGAATCGGCTGATCTCTTTATGGTCAATTACTTCAGTGACGAGTTTCTTTAAGTCAGATTTCTTTTCAGCCGACTCAATACCTTCAAACACCAACCGGTCCATGGCTGTATCGATGTCGCTTTTATCTCGAATTTCTGCCAGGATGGAGTGTACTAGTATTCCGTATTTAATTTTTTCGTCTTTCTTTTCCTTTAGCAAATTAGTAAGTGTTCCGGCTTTAGTGGAAATGCTGATTTTGTTCTGCCAGCGGTTAACCGGATAGGAGGGCAAAGTAGTTGAAGCGGATATGCCTTTTTTCGGAATAAAGTTTTCGATTTTAGTGCCAATACGTACCACCAATTCCGAATCCGGCGTATATCCTAACGTCAGCAGTGTACGATGCAGTAGCTTGTGCGTATGTTTTATTTCGCTCAATTCCTTCATATCGTCTTTAGGAGCGAAAAGGTATAGCTCCACTTCGGGCCGGGTAAAAGCCACATACAGTAAATTGACATTGTCGATGACCGAATGTGAAAGTTCAATATTCCAATCGTCTTCAAAAACTGTTTCAGAGAGTACCGATCCGGAATAAATTCCAATTCGACCTAATTCATTAAACGGTTGTTCTTCCGATGAAACCCATATCAACTCGCCAGATTTGGGAAGAATTTTCCAGCTCATGAACGGCATGATAACGACCGGAAATTGTAAGCCTTTTGACTTATGAATAGTCATGATGCGTATGGCATCTTCGTTTTCCGGAATAACTACTGACTTATCACGGACTTTCTGATTATCGTCCCACCAAGAAAGGAATCCGGAAATACTGGCATGATGTTTTGAATTGTATTCCAGGATTAAATCCTGCAAGCGCTGTACATAAGCATCGGGCGATTTATTCAATTCGAAGATTTGAATTAACATCTCCGATACTTCGTACACCGGCATGCGCGCCATGGCTGACATGGACTCCAGAAAAGCAGGCGGCATCTTTTGGTTGAAATAATTTTTCACCAATACCGAAGTGTCTATCAATTGGCTTTCATGGTTCGATTGCTTCGATTTTCGATTGACCGTCGTGAAAAAAGAAGGGTGAATCTCAGAATTTTCACCTTTTATGTGGGTGAGATAATAATAAACGATATGGCCGCGAGCAATGGCATCCGAGGGATCTGTTATTGCACGGAGAACATTGATTAAAAACCTGACTACAGGAGCTCCGCTGATGGCAAGCGAATCGGGAGAAATTATTTTTCGAATTCCTTTTTCAAAAAGATAATTAGCGATCAGGGCTCCTTCAATGTTACTGCGAACTAATATGGCGATATCCCGGAAGCGGAATCCACGCTGCATCAGATCGTTGATGGTTGTATAGGTATGCTCTAGTGCTTTCAGTTTCCACGCCGAACGTTTGCCCGCTTCGCTGTCGGCACTTTCATCTTCGCCGTCGATATAATCCGCGTCACTTTCCCCGGCTTCCTTATCGATGTAACGAATTTCTACGTAACCTCCAGTGTTATTTTTTTCCGCTGTAAGTTGCGCCACGTGGTCATCGTAAGCAAGATTAAGTAACGAAAGATCTTTCAGTTCTTCAACGACTTCTAATTGTTTAGGAATAGTAGCAAAGAGCTTATTGTTGAATTCAACAATTTCTTTTTTACTCCTGTAATTAGTCTTGAGATTTAACTCTTCTATGGAGTCTTCAAAATAATATAGATGTTTTCGAATTCCTTTTAAGAGCAATTGTAACTCTCCGCCACGCCATCTGTAGATGGATTGTTTAGCATCGCCGACAATCAATACTGAATGACCACTTCCCATGGAATTAATCACTAGTGGCAATAAGTTCTTCCATTGTACTTCAGAAGTGTCCTGAAATTCATCGATCAATAAATACTTATACTTGTTTCCGGTTTTTTCGTAGATGAATGGTGTATCATCTCCTGTAATTATTTCCTGCAACAACTTAGGTGTATCCGAAATAAGAATTTGATTGTTCTCTTTCCGGTATTCTGAAAAAATACGCGTGAGGTCGTTGATTATTCCAAAGAGATAGAGAGTTCTCAAGACTTGAATGGCGCTGACATAAGGTCTGAAATCACTATCTAATAATCTTCCGGCTTCTTGAAGTAACGGTTGAAGATGGTTTTCGGCAAAATCAATCTTGTCTGTATTTTTTTGATCTTTTTTTGAAATCCAACCGTCCATTGATACTCTGGCTTTTCTCACGTAGCTGTTCATGCCATAGTCCAGCGGGTCTTTTTGACGAGCAATCTTTAGCAAATATCTTCCGGCACCTTTTTTACCTTGATAAAAATCATCCGGTTCAAATGTGGAGTTCGAAAATAAATTTTCGGCCCTACGACTGATATCGCGCATTGCCATTTCAAAGTTCTTTCGTTTTTCACTCAGCAGTCGAATGAGACGATGAATTTCATCTCTGGACAACGACTGTGTTGAGCTTCCTTTTTCTTTTAGAATTTCACTCGCTATCCAGGCAATATCTTTCTCCAGGTTCCATCCTTTGTCCGATTCCATTTTTTTCAGAATCAGTTGCTCGAGCCACTGAGAAAGCTCCCGGTCATTGCCAGCTTGGTGAAGCAGCCGTTCCGTAACTTCCAACGCAGCATCTTCTTCTTCCAATAATACCTCAGCTCGTAGCGGTAAATGAATTTCCCTAGCCAGCGATCGTAATAACCGCTGAAAGAAACTATCGATAGTACTGACGGCAAAGTTGGGGTAGTCGTGAAGGATAAGTTTTAGTACACGTTGAGCGCGTTCGACTAATGGAATTCCTGGAAGGTTTTCCTCCAGCATTCGCTGCATATCTTTTCCTTCGTCATTGCCAATTTCGACCAGTGCCTCAATAACGCGGCTTTTCATTTCTTCCGCGGCCTTATTGGTGAACGTAATAGCCAGTATATGACGGTATTCTTCCGGCTGGCGAAGAACGATTTTCAAGTACTCCAAAACCAGGGTAAAGGTCTTTCCCGAACCCGCAGATGATTTATAAATTGTTAATCCACTTTTCATTCCTAAAAAATAACTTTAATTGCCAAAGGTTGTTTATCTTTATAGCTGGACCGCCTCAACTGTATCCGGCGTCTATTTCCGCCATGATTGGTCACCGGTTTTCCCGTTTTATTCCAAATGATGAAGATAAGAGTTCTTTTGACAAACTCTTCAAGCTTTTTTTACAGTTATTGACTTATACCTCCGGTGATGTTCCTGAAACGATCCACTGGATGAATGAATTGGATCGGGAATATGAACTAACGGATGATGATTATACGATGGAGGATTTCATCCGTGATCTTAAAGAGCGTGGATATCTGAGAGATCCTGGAGATGGTGGTGGAATGGTTGTCACGCCTAAAACGGAGCAGGCCATTCGTCAATCAGCGCTTTCGGATCTGTTCGGGAAAATGAAAAAATCCCGTTCCGGAGATCATTCCACACGGTATTCCGGTCAGGGCGAGGAATCGACCGGCAACTTACGTTCGTACCAGTTTGGTGATTCTGCTGATCAGATCAGTATGACGGAGTCGATAAAAAATGCCCAGCTTAATCACTCGCTGGACGATTTCCGGATGACAGAAAATGATCTTGAAGTACAAGAACGGGAATTTAAAGCGCAAACATCTACCGTTTTGATGATCGATATTTCCCATTCAATGATCTTATACGGCGAGGACCGAATCACTCCTGCGAAACGTGTGGCAATGGCGTTGGCGGAACTTATTCGAACCCGTTATCCCAAAGATACGCTCGATATCATTGTATTCGGTGACGAATCCTGGCCGATACAGGTAAAAGATTTGCCGTTTCTTCAAGTTGGTCCTTACCATACCAATACGCCTGCCGGATTGGAACTCGCTATGGACTTATTACGTCGAAGAAAAAATTCCAACAAACAGATTTTTATGATCACCGATGGAAAACCCAGCTGTATGATGATGGGTGGTAGATTGTATAAAAATAGTTTTGGTCTCGACAGAATCATTGTAAACAAATGCCTGAACCTTGCCGCACAATGCAAGAAATTAAAAATACCGATTACCACTTTTATGGTGGCACAAGATAGCTACCTTAAAACGTTCATCCGGGATTTTTCCGAAGCAAACGGCGGTAAGGCGTATTATACTTCACTCAAAGGACTCGGAGAGTTTTTATTAGAAGATTTTGAGAACAATCGTAAACGCAAAAAATAAGTTACAGCACGGAGCAATAACAATACAACTATGAAATCATTATCCACCGAACAGCTTTTGAAAATTACCACGTTAGGCGAATTGAAAAAGTCGGGTTACACGTCACTTCCGATCAAGGAGGAGTTGCGTAAAAATCTTATCGCAAAATTACAGAAGCGCGAGCGATTGTTTGAAGCGATTCAGGCCTACGATGAAACGGTAATTCCCGAGCTGGAACGAGCTCTGCTTTCACGCCATAATATCCTATTACTTGGTTTGCGCGGCCAGGCGAAAACGAGAATAGCACGCTTGATGACACAATTGCTGGATGAGTACGTTCCTTATGTTCTTAGTTCTGAAATTCACGATGATCCATTGCGTCCTATTACTCAGGAAACACATCGATTAATTGAAGAGCATGGTGACAAACTTCCCATTGGCTGGTTGCATCGTAACGAGCGCTATGCTGAAAAGCTGGCTACGCCTGATGTTTCTGTAGCTGATCTTATTGGCGATGTAGATCCAATCAAAGCAGCCAACATGCGATTGAGTTACTCGGATGAACGAGTCATACATTTTGGACTAATTCCACGTTCACATCGTTGTATTTTCGTGATCAATGAGTTGCCGGATCTGCAAGCTCGTATTCAGGTGAGTTTATTTAATATTCTTCAGGAAGGTGATATTCAAATTCGCGGCTTTAAGTTGCGATTGCCTTTGGATATTCAGTTTGTGTTTACTGCTAATCCGGAAGATTATACCAACCGTGGTTCTATCGTAACGCCTTTGAAAGATCGAATCGAAAGCCAGATACTTACGCACTATCCAAAGGATGTGGCTACTGCACGTCAAATCACCGAGCAGGAAGCCAAAATTTCAGATCCTCAGCGTAGCGCGGTTCAGGTTCCATCGCTGTTGATGGATATCCTGGAGCAAATCGCATTCGAGGCTCGCAGCAGCGAATTTATTGATCAAAAAAGCGGAGTTTCCGCTCGTCTCAGTATCTCCGGTTTGGAGAATCTTTACAGCACGGCTGAACGCAGGATGATATTGAATAACGAGACATCAACAGTGGCTCGTATCAGTGATTTGTACGGTGTGATTCCTTCGATTACAGGAAAGATCGAACTGGTTTACGAAGGAGAACAGGAGGGAACACAGTCCGTTGCACATCATCTTATTGATCGCGCCATTCGCAGTGTTTTTGCTGAACAATTTGGAAATCCTGAAAAACTTAAAAGGAAAAAGGAGGGAAGCCCGTTCGCTGAAATTCAGGAATGGTTTGCTTCCGGGAATGAGTTGAACTTGATGATGGATGAGAGTGATGCACAGCGTAAAAAATTCATCTCTTCTGTGGTAGGATTGGAATCATTGATCAAGAGAAAGTTTCCAAAAGCTACCGGCGAGGATAAGTTATTCCTGATGGAAATGGTGTTGCACGGATTGGCAGCTTTTTCTTTGTTGACCAAGCAAGGAGTAGCC
>JBEGUX010000107.1:0-6142 GCA_041178685.1 Bacteroidota bacterium | reverse complement strand
GTAATCTTTTCCAAAGGTTATGTTCTTCTGGTTATAGGCGAGATTAACAATTTCAGGCACCGGTTCTTTCGCGAGGTCAGCTATTGCACGAACGGCAGCAAGCTTCATCGCTTCATTAATTTGGGTTGCACGAACATCTAGTGCACCGCGGAAGATGAACGGGAAGCCGAGTACGTTGTTTACCTGATTAGGAAAATCACTTCTTCCGGTAGCGATGATGACATCATTACGAGCATCCGCAGCATCATTGTAGGAGATTTCAGGATCAGGATTAGCCAGCGCAAATACAATGGCATTTTTAGCCATTGATTTTACCATCTCCTTAGACAAGATGTTTCCTTTGGAAAGTCCGAGGAAAACATCGGATCCTTTCATGGCATCTTCCAGCGAACGCACTTTCGTATCGATGGCAAACAGTTTCTTGTTATCATCCAGATCAGTCCTGCCTGAATGAATAATACCGGAACTGTCAAACATCATTATGTTGTCGCGTTTTGCGCCAAGCGCGAGATAGAGTTTCACACATGAAATTGCGGAGGCGCCGGCACCGCTAACCACTATGCGGATATCCTCAATTTTTTTCTTGGCGAGTTCCAGCGCATTCAGTAGCGCAGCACCGGAGATAATCGCAGTTCCGTGCTGATCATCGTGCATCACCGGAATTTTCAATTCCTCTTTCAAGCGACGTTCAATTTCAAAACACTCGGGTGCTTTGATATCTTCCAGGTTGATTCCACCGAAGGTAGGAGCAATCGCTTTAACGGTTTCTACAAATTTATCGACGTTGGTTTCTGCAACTTCGATATCAAACACATCGATATCGGCAAAGATTTTAAACAACAATCCTTTTCCTTCCATTACAGGCTTGGAGGCTTCGGGACCGATATTACCAAGACCGAGAACCGCGGTACCGTTGGAAATTACGGCTACTAAATTTCCTTTGGCGGTATATTTGTAAACGTCTTCCGGATTAGCCGCAATTTGCAAACAAGGTTCGGCAACGCCCGGTGAATAGGCAAGTGATAAATCACGTTGCGAACTGTATGGTTTGCTTGGAATGACTTCTATTTTACCAGGTCTGCCTTGAGCATGATAGTCAAGTGCTTCCTGATTGATTTTGTGTTCTGACATTAGCTATTGATAAAGGACAGTAAAAATACAAAAATCGAGGCGCAAGACCATTATTAGTTTTTTATAGAGCAATAAAAAAGCCGTCTCGAGGACGGCTTTTTTAAGTTAGATTAACACTTTTACTTGTGGCTTACCACTAGTTTTTTGGAGACGATTACCGTGCCATTTTCCTTTAACGAGTAAACATATACGCCGCTTAAGAGGTCTTCAGTCGGTACAACAACTGAATTTTGGCGGTCAGATAATGCAATTTCTTTTACTACCGCACCTAACAAATTACTGATAACGAGTCGAGTGTTTTTGGATGTGGTGTTATAGTTGATCACCGTGTAAGCATCTGCAGGGTTTGGTGAAGCAACGGAGAGAGCTTTCGAGCCGCTGATCTCACCCACGCTTACTGGGCGTGCATCAAAGTTGTATGTCACGCAGACTGAATCTGCAGGATTTGCATCATTGATAAAGCAGTATTTGACTGTGCTCACTCCCGGATTGTTACGAGGATCCAGTTTGGCTTCCAATGTAGTGTCTTGATCACCGGGAAAGTAGGTAATCGTGAACGGTGACGCATCGGTTGTTGCTGGATAACATGCTCCGTACCAGCAAAAATAACTGGAATGTCCAGTAGCTGTATCATTGAGAATACGTTCAACACGTACATCAATAATTCCGCTGCTGACATTAGTAACGGTAGCGTGGCCGGTCATAATGGTGTTCGCAGGACCGCTTATACTTGTGTTAGGAGCGACTAGCTGAAGAGATTGGGCAATAACAAAAGATGTTCCGCCCAACATAACAGCAAAGAAGGCAAGTAGTAATTTTTTCATTCTTTTCATTTATTTAAAGTAAAAAGCGGAAGGCAGTAGATAACGCCTTCCGCTTTTTTACTGGCATTAAAATTATTTAACGATCAATTTCTTCATAGAAGAAGCTTGACCGGCTTTTACATTCACCATGTATACGCCTGAAGAAAGACCTGCAGTAGGTATTTCAAAGGTGTATTCTCCGGTTGAAAGACTAGCCTCGGTGCGGGTGTAAACAGCCTCACCCAATTGGTTATAAAGGGTGATGATTACATCCTGCTTACTGTCGAGTACAAAATCAACAGAAGAGCGTTCGCTGGCCGGATTTGGATATACTTCGAAATTGATGGCTTGAGCAATTTCGCCGATGCCGGTGGTGCTGTTAGAGATAATCTGAACGTTATCTACGTACGCGTTGTTTCCGTAGTTTGAAACGGCCTCAAAACGAATGAATACGTTTGGATTGGTAGCGTAGTTAGAAAGGTTAACGGTGTCATTACGCCATTGAGCGGTGGTGGAAGGAGTGAATGCTGTAGACGTAGCGGCAGTTGTAGAAAGTGCAGCTCCTGCTTTGTTGTAAAGAGTCATCCAGGTAAGGCCACAATTCGTAGATACTTTCACGCGAAGACCATCGTTTGATGTTTGGTAGCGAGAGTGTGAAACGTCAAACGTCATGATTGGGTTTGCAGTTGCTGTCAGATCGATTTGTGGCAATTGCAATACGTCGGTTGTGCCGTTAGAAGCGCTCCAGAAATCCATCTTAGCAGAGCCTGCGCCGTTATTGCCGGCAGAGCTGCGAGAGAATATTGCACCTGTAGAAGGGCTCAGTTGCAGCCAGTTGGCAGGAGGGAAGGTTGCGAGAGAGAAGTTCTGAGGAGCAAGCGTTGTTCCTACAGAAGCGAATTTAACTACGTTTACCGTACGCGAATCGTTGCCGGCAACGGCATCGGTTGAACCATTAGGATTGGTTGCTGTAACAGTAGCAACAACAGTTCCGGAGGTTGTTGGATTAACACCGGTGAAGGAGAGAACAGTTGACTCGTAGGTATTCAAAGAGCCGGTCCAATTGAATGAGGTGTAAGGAGTACCATCGAGATCGAGGTTGATAGTGGCACTGGTCATTGGCGCTGTACCGTAATTGCACAGGCGGTAGCTGATGTCAACCGGATTGCAAGATGCAAGAGTACCGTTCAATACGCTCATGGAATTGGTGATACCTCCATCATTTGTTTCAGTTGCAGTGAAGCAATTAGAGTTTTTCTGCGTCATGAAAGCAGCAACACTTGATAACTGTCCAACCTCTTTGATAATACGATCAGGGCAGATCATATAGATGGTAGGGAAGTAGTTGATGTCAAGGATGTTTCCAATAGAAGCGTCATCAATGATCGGATAAGGAGTACCTGTGATCCAGTCACCCTGAGTGTTGGAGCCGGTACCTTGAAGGTCCGCTAATGTTGTTGAGCCGTCACCTTCTACAAATAGAACCATAATCTCGTTGGTTCCCGGAGGGCCATACGTATTGTAAAGTGACTCGAGGCGACCTGTATTGTGGAAGCTCCAGCAGGGACCGCACCAGGTAGCAGAAACGTCGATAAATACGGTTTTTCCCGAATCGAGAAGCGTGTATAGGTTCCAGGTGTTGCCGTTAAGATCAGTTCCGGTAAAATCAGGAGCGAGGGTTCCAGCCGCCATTTGTGCAGATGTTACTGAACTCGTTAACAATCCTGCACATGTGAACAGGGCAAGTAATAGTTTTTTCATTTCGGTTAGATTGGTTTTAAGTAACGAATAAGTTCGTGTTAATTTCTGATTTCAAAGCTAAAAAGAAAAATTCAAAAATGCGAAGGTTAAATCGCACATATTTTATTTTGTTAAAATATTGATATTCAAAACAATGGGTGGTTTTTCTAAATTTGGTCTGATTTTGGTGAATAAGGCGGCATTTACGTTAATTTGTAACTTAAATAGACCATCAGCTATGACCCTACGAATCCCATCACTTTTACTGTTCTTGTTAGTAGGCTTCGGCCTATCGGTCAATGCTCAAAATGCTGCCCCTTCCGGCCGTGCTCTGCCGAATGTTAGTGTTAAGAAGTTGACCGGTGAGAACTTTGCATTTAACAAACTGGAGAACGACGGCAAACCAATTGTAGTTGACTTTTGGGCAACGTGGTGTAAACCGTGCATTGAAGAGTTGAATGCCATCCACGAGAATTACGAAGATTGGAAAAAGGAGACGGGTGTGAAAGTAGTTGCCGTTTCACTGGACGATGCCCGTACTATGAATCGTGTGGCTCCTATGGTAAATGGCCGTGCATGGGATTTTGAAGTATATATTGACCCTAACGCTGACCTTAAACGTTCGATGAATGTTAACATGCCGCCGCATACTTTTGTGGTAAATGGAAAAGGTGAAATTGTTTGGCAACACGTCGGCTACTCTGAAGGTAATGAATTGGAACTACTGGAAGTCATCAAGAAAGTTGCAGCCGGAGAGTCAGTGTCAGATGCCAAATAGTCTGATCTCATCCCACATTATTTTTCGTCCACATTAACTCCCTATTGTGAAACTCAGAAACTTATTCCTTTCAGGTTTACTGCTATCCTCAACCGCTGTAGTTGCTCAGCCAATTGGTGATGTGCCTATTCACGGTAACCTTCAAATCGATGCGCAGCTTTACAGACCTGATTCCGCTATTGGTGCTCCGGATGTGCCTGAGCAGATGTTGTTCAATGGTTTTACGAACTTCATCTATGAAAAAGATAATTTCTCAGCCGGATTGCGCTATGAGGCTTATTTGAATCCAATTTTGGGTTATGATCCACGTTATGAGGGCTACGGAATTCCCTTCCGTTTTCTAACCTACCGGAAAAATGAATTGGAAATTACAGCCGGTAATTTCTATGAACAATTCGGTATGGGAATGGCTTTGCGTGCTTACAACGAATGGGGACTTGGTTTTGATAATAGTATCGATGGATTGCGCCTCAAATATAATCCGGTGTAAGGACTAACCTTTAAAGGATTGATTGGAAAGCAACGTGACTTTTGGACTAAAGGAGAAGGAATTGTTCGCGGCATTGATGCTGAATTGAACTTTAACGAAGCTATTAAACCGGATGTCGCTCGAAAATCGCAATGGATCATCGGTGGAAGTTTCGTTAGCAAGTTTCAACGCGATGAGGATCCAACATACATACTTCCGCAAAATGTTGCTACTGGCGGAGGTCGTGTTTCCTTTGCGCGCGGAAATTTTACAGCCTACACCGAGTACGTACTCAAGACAGGTGATCCGTCTTCCAACAATGATTTCATTTTCAAAGATGGTCAGGCTATTCTTCTCAATCTTGGTTATAACAAAAAAGGTTTGGGGATAACTGCCAGTGCCAAGTGGCTCGATAATATGTCGTTTCGCAGTGATAGATATGCACTGGTCAATAGTTTGCTGATAAACTATCTCCCCGCCATCACCAAAAACCATACGTATCTTCTTGCTGCCTTCTATCCATACGCAACACAACTCACCGGAGAAATGGGAGTACAGGCTGAGGTGTTTTACCACTTACCTAAAACTATATCATGGGCTGGACCCTACGGCACGGACATTACTGTCAATTACTCACGTACCCAAGCCATCGATAAAAAACCAATCAGTGCAGGTGCAGACACCGCACTCGGTTACACTGCAAAATTCCTTAGTGTAGGTGATGAGATATATTACGAAGATTTTAATCTGACCATCGATCGCAAAGTCAATAAGAAGCTTCGCGCCATCTTTACCTACATGTACCAGAACTATAATAAAGACCGTGTAGAAGGCCGCGAAGGATTCGGTCATGTGTACTCCAATATTTTCGTTCTAGAAACCCAATACCGGCTCTCTGCTAAAAAGAGTATCCGCACCGAGGCGCAAGCACTTATTACGGAGCGAGATCAGGGCAGCTGGGGATTACTGCTCGCCGAATATACTATTGCGCCTCATTGGTTTGTTGCCGCATTCGATCAGTATAATTATGGTAATCCTGTTGAATCAAAACGCCTGCATTACTTTACGGGCCAGGTCGGTTATAGTCGAGGATCCAATCGCATCACCGCCGGTTACGGTCGTCAGCGTGCCGGTATATTATGCGTCGGTGGCGTATGCCGAAATGTGCCTTCCGCAAATGGTTTTACCCTCTCCGTTACTTCCAGTTTCTAATTAATAAAA
>JBEGUX010000106.1:0-11956 GCA_041178685.1 Bacteroidota bacterium | reverse complement strand
TTCGGATTTTTTTATCCGGATCGGATTTATTTCCATGGTACATGGCGTTGGTTACGGCTTCGGTCAAGGCTACCAGCATATTGCCAAAGGTATCCTCGCTGACCTGATAATTGTCGCGTACGTCTTCAATCATCCGTTCAACCACTGTTAGGCTGTCTGGCTTCGATTGAAGTTCTAATTGCTGTGTTTCTCCGTCCTTAATCATCTACAACTGTCTATTTTTCAAGAGATTGAAAGTAGTCTGACACCTTTTGTTTATAGTAGGAATTGAACGACGGGGGAACCGTACGGAGCAATTCCATCTCCTTTAACTTTAGTCTTTTATACTCCTCAAACTCGGAAGGGTTACGCTGGTAAACATTTTTAGCCTCTTCTGATTTACGCTGCTCATCCTGCTCCCGTTCACGCTCTGCCCGTTCGCTGTCGAGCAATCGGGTTAAAATCTCAGACTGCCGTTTTAGAGTCTGGTCCGAGATCATATTATTGACGATATCTCGCTCTGTTTCCTCCATTTTGTTCTGAATATCCTGCAAATTACCCAGACTATTTTTTCCGTCTTTGTTCTCCTGTTGGTTGAGTTTGTTCAGCTCGTTCCGGATGAACTCTTGTTGAGCCGCCATTTTCGCCAATTGCTCGCTCATCTGTTGATCGCGCTGTGTCTTGCCTTTCTGATTACCACCTTGCTGTTTCATGCCCTCTTTCATCTTCTGCATATTTTTGTTGAGCTCTTCCTGCATTTTTCGCAGCTCAGATGCTGAAGAAGGTCTTTTTTGTCCGGGTTTATTGCACGAAGATTGCGGCATCGATTGTGCCATCTGTTCTTGCATTTTCTGCAGTGCTTCGCTGAGTAATAGTGTTAGATTATTGACGGAGGTCATCACAAATTGCTGACGTGTACGCGCCTGCGGAACGTAGCGGTCTTCCAGGTTTTCCATTGCCTCTTCCATGTTGAGGTTGATTGCTCCAATTTCCTGGTTGACTTTTGAAGCCAATTGCGTCACTCTTTTGGAGAGGGCAAAGAGGGAGTCCTCAATCATCTTGGCATCGTCTTTCAACTTGCGCTGCTGTTGCGAGAGTTTGAGGTACTGGGGATTATTGATGTCGATGACTTTCAAATCTTGCATCAGTTTTTCCTGATCGAACGACAAACGCAATAGGTTTTCAAGCAATGCACGAAGTGCATTCATGTCTTCTTCCTGCTGCTCCTGTTGGCGTTGTTGCTGTTGCTGCTTTATCTGCTGCGCCATCTGTTCCATCTTCTGTGCAGCACTCTTTTGCGACTTCGATGCTTTACCGGCTTTGCTTTCTCCAAGCTGTTCGCTCGAGTTTTTCATATCCTCTTTAATCGACTCCTCTTTAGCATCGGTATCCGGCATGTCGTTCTTATTTTCGAGCTGGTCGTTCTTCTTTTTCAAGTCGTCCATCTCCTTTCGGAACTCATCGAATTGCTTGTTAAGACTATCCTGCTTGGCTTTTATTTCATCTGCGTTTGCATCCTTTTTCTCGGATTCTTTGGATAATTCCTCCTGAGCTTTTGCAAGTTCGTTCAGCTTTTCAAGGTTGTCTTCAAATTTCTGTTCAAACTCCATCTGTTTGAAGAGCTCAACCATTCGTTCCAGTTCTTTTTGCAGGTCCTTATTATCCTGCTTCATTTCATTCAGCTTCTCCTGCAGTTGTCCTTTGTCTACTTTCTCCATCAGCTGCTGCAACTCTTTCATCAGTTTTTCCAGCTCCGGTGTCATGAGCTTGTCCATGAGTTGTTGCAACTCTTCCTGTTTTTGAAGCAGCTCTTCGTTCGGCTTTTTATACTCTTGTTCTTCGCGGTTCTTCTCAGCGTTTTGCTTTCTGATTTCTTCCAGCTTCTTTTTGAGCTCCTGTTCTTTTTTCAATAAATCCTCTGCCTTTTTCTTGTCTTCCCAGTTAACCTCTTTTTTCTCCATTAGCTTCCGATTTAAATCACTCAACTCTTTCTGAAGTTGCTTGGCTTCATCGATGCTCTCTTTCAAATCGTCTTTAATGGATGCATTACTCTTTTCCGTTTTCTCAGCGATCTCTTTAAGTGTTGGAGCCTTGAAAACCTGCGTCTGTGAACGCATTGATTTAGGTCCGCTGACACCATCATTATCCCACACTTCGAAGTAATATTCAACTTCATCACCCGCTTGAATATCTACTACGTTCAAATCCCACAAGTGGAAGAAAACATCTGCATTGTTAGAGCGGTTGAATGTAATTGGTTCCGTAAATATATTATTGGTACGCGAACCGCTGCTATCCGAAGATTGAATAAAGCGGTAAATGAAAAGTAATTTCGAAAATCCGTAGTCGTCTTTTATTACGCCGCGGAAATAGTTTCGTTTAGAAGATAAAGAATCTTGCTGTTGTTCAATAGCAATGGATGGATACTGATCCGGTATTACATTAATAGAGTAACGCACCGAATCAAGGCTTTGCATGAAATGATTCCCGGTAAAAACGCTGTAGTTGTCGCCCCTTAAAAAGCGGCGGCTGTACGTAAACTCGTTCTCTTCCTTGGGGTCGAGAGTATACGTGGAGTCGGTGAAAACAAGACGGATATTCTCCGTGTTTTGTGTGTTAAAGTTCCAGGTGACTTTGGTGCCGGCAGGAATCATCAGGTCGCCGACATTTTTTAGCGTTTCATTCTTCTTATTAAGATAAGCAGGATAGGCCAATGACACATCAAAATTCAACAAAACCGGATTAGGTAAAGCTTGCAGTGTGTATTCTTTGGAGTAAAATCCGTCGGCTGTAAGACGGAAGGTCATGTCTTGCTGTAGATTCCGGAACGTGTAATGGAAATGCGTGAGATCTTCCTTTTCAAGTCGAAAGAGGTTCCCGCTTAATTCAATAAAAACTTCTGCAGGCACCTCTTTACCATCGATACGTACATCGATGCGGAAGTCCTGTTGACGAATCGCAATCAGTGAAGGATTAGTGACGTTGAAGGTAAATGGCGCGGGAACTTCAAAATAGGTACGATGTTCAATAAGTCGTTGTGTACTATCCTTGATGAGCGAAGGGGCCGTAAATAGCAGTACGACTAAAATAGTAACCGGAATGGCTGCCCAGCGGAGGTAGCGTTTGTTATCGGATAGGTTGATAGCAGTTACGAATGGAACCGGCCGAAGCTCATTTGATTTTTGTGCTATGGAAGCTTCTATTAATGCACGGTGTGCAAGATCACTGGCTCCTGCCTGTGCTTTCAGTTGTAGAACATTCAGTAGCTTGTCTTCAACGTGGGCGAAGTGTTTGCCAATAATTCGAGCAGCTTCTTCGTGGGAAATTATTTTACCGATCCGGTAAAGGTGTGTCAATGGCAGGGCGACAAATTTCGCCAGCACGGCTGTAACACTTGTTACTAGAAAATAAAAGAGTATTGTTCGAACGGTTGTATCAAACCTTCCGATGAACTCCAGCGAGGTGACAATAAGAAAAAAAGCAAGAATAAGTGTAAAAGCATAGATAGCTCCACGTACCAACTGGTTTTTATAGTACTTCCGGATAAATGCATCCAGGTTACTGATCAAAAGGGAATAATTATCCTGCTGTACCATGCGCCAACTGCCTAATTAACAAGGCTTCTACAAATTTACGAAGAAGTTTTTCCGAATAGCAGAAAAAGTAAATCGTTCAATAGCGTTTTACGCCGAAAAAAGAAGGAAGTTCGGATAAAATTAAAATTCGTTAGCCTTGATTTGTACTATCGCTGTATGAAGTAAATTTTCCATTTCTTCTACCAGGGCTGGTAATTCGCCGTTGGGATCCTGCTTTTTCCCCAGCTGCTCTATGGCCTTCACGCCTTCGTATAGATCTGTGATCATCAACTGGTCTACACCGGGTTTCATGCGGTGTGCAAGATCCCCAATTTTAATATAATCTTTTTCGGCAAGGGCAGCTTTTAAATCAATAAAACCTGCTGTCATTTCTTCAATGAACAATTGCAGCATTCGCTTTAGGAAATCCGGATTTTTAACGGTGAACGCCTCCAGTTTCCGTGTGTCATAAATTTTTCCTGAATCTTTCACAGCTCTAGCAATAGGTTGATCAGTTATGATGGATGTCCTTCCCAAGTGCTTCATAATTTTACGGATTAGTGAGCCTTCTTGATAAGGTTTTAAAAGGTAGTCGTTGATGCCGACTCGCTCAAGGTCGTGTTTTAACTCCGAACGGGTATTGGCAGTGAGCGCAATTACAGGTGTTTTTAACTTTAACCGGTCGCGCATCAACTGTGTAGTTTCTATTCCTCCCATTCCCGGCATACGGAGATCCATCAACACCAGATCGAAGCTTTCTTTTGAAAGTTGCAGTAAAGCCTCGTTTCCATTGTCGGCTCCAATCGCTTTGGCGCCATAACTTTCCAAAACAGATTGCGCAAGATGTTGATTCATCAAGTTGTCTTCAACGACCAGTATTTTAACATTATTCAGTTGTCCTAACTTCTCCGTCTCATCGGATGTGATTTCTACATCTTTTTCTGTGCCTACTTTAAATGGAAGGTCCAGTAGTACTCGGGTTCCGATGCCTTTCTGGCTTTCCAAACGAAGTGTTCCTCCCATTAAACGAGTAAGCTCACGACTTATTGTAAGGCCAAGACCGCTTCCGCCGTATTGACGACTAATAGAGTTGCTTTCTTGCTGGAAGCTGTCAAATACATCTTCAAGTTTGTCCTGATCAATACCAATACCGGTGTCTTCAATTATAAAACGAAGTTGTACTTCGCCGCCGGTTGTTCGTTGCATAAATACGTTGCAATCTACAGTTCCCTGCTCCGTGAACTTAACGGCATTACCACCAAGATTTAATAGAATCTGATTTAAACGATACGGGTCACCGAGTAATACTTCAGCAATTTCTTCGGCTACATCACAGCTGAAAGTAATCCCCTTTTCTTCTGCTTTAAACGAGAGGATTTTTTTGGCTTCGTCCATGAATTTACGCGGACGAAATCCCACTTTTTCAATTTCTAACTTACCGGCTTCAATTTTTGAAATATCCAGTACGTCATTAATAATCACTAATAAATTATCGGTGGCAGCAGTGATCGACTGCAGCAGATCTCGTTGCTTCTTCTCGTTGATTAGTCCGGAAAGATGCCTGCTCATTCCGAGGATGACATTCATGGGCGTTCGGATCTCGTGCGACATATTCACGAGAAAACTCTCTTTCGCTTTAGATGATTCTTCTGCCTCTTCACGCGAACGCTTCAATTGAAGCTCCAGGCGCTTACGCCAGGTAATGTCGAGGTGAATACCTATTGACCCGGTGATTCGTCGCTGTGTGTCATAAAGCAGCGCCTTACTTACCAGCAACCATTTTGTTTCGCCTTTGCTGTCGGTTATTTCGATTTCGTAAACATCTGTTATACCACCATGCCGACGTTTAACACGGTAAGAAGGTTCGAAATTCGGATTCCTTTCTTTTAAAACCTCAGGCAATAGTTTGCCGGATAAAAAAGACAACTCATATCCGGTCATTCTTGAAAAGCTGTTATTGCAAAATAGTACTTGATCTTCGTTGTCGAATTCAACCAGACCGAGATCCATATTTTCAATGATACCGCGGTATTTCTCTTCGCTCCAACTCAGTTTTAAAACGGCCTCTTTTTGCTCTGTAATGTCCTCTTCGATGGCAAAGTACTGTTCAATATTTCCGTTATTGTCAAAAAGCGGTTGGCCATTGATACGGATCCAATATGGTTTGCCGGACTTTGTATAATTGACTAGTTCACAAGTGAAATCTCTTCCGTTTTTAATTTGCGTACTCAGGTAACGAATGGTATTGCGATCGCTTAAAGGACCTTGTAGAAAACTACCCGGCCGCTTTCCTTTTACTTCTTCAAGTGAGTATTCTGTTACTTTTTCAAAGGCTTTGTTTACCCATTCAATCTCGCCATTTTTATTGGTAATGATTATGGAGTTAATGGTCTCGGTGGCAATCAGAGAAAGTTGACGGAGTTTGTTTTGCTGTAGCTTGTATTTTGCCAGCACCTCTCTCAAGTCATTCATCCCGATCTCATTGGTCTTGAGTACATGCAGCAAATCAACGATTGGATCATGAATGGCGAAATCATTGATAGCTAAACCGAAATCGTTGACTGAATGCATGGAGTCGAACCACGGTGAGCCGAGAAATACTAAAGAGGTTGATCCTTCAGGTTGGTACCACTGCCCTCGCAGCTTAACTATAGGACTTGTAGTTGAATCCAGGATGAACAGTAAGTTGGTGTTGGCTTCAATATCCTGAAAGGTGGCATTGGGAAGATATGGCCGGTGAATGTTAAACCATTGCTGTAAACGGTCGCCTTTTTTTAACGGAACTATTTTCTGCAAGGAATCGCCCGCCGACAAAATTGTTCCATCTCTACCAATCTGTATGTAGAAAGGAAAAAGATTCCGGAAGTCCTTGCCGGAAAATATTATTTCGTTATCGGACATAATTTATCACCAACTCACACGAAAAATTTCGTGGTCCGAACCGTGGTTACGGTCGGCGATCAATTCTATAGTGGTTTCGGTTTGATAGAGTTTGCTTAGACCTTGCAATAATCCTCGAACAAATTCCTGAAGCCCCTGACGCTTGGAAAAATAATGGACGTCCAATGAATTATCCTTACTGTTGGAAATTCGAAATTCAGGAGGAGTGAGTTTAGGATACAAAAGCATGATCCTGCTGTGGAATTGAGGCAGGTTATGCAAGAAATCACGAAGGTTGTTACCGCCGGCTTCCATCAATCCACCATACTTCTTTTTTCCAACGTGTAGTACCCAATATTCGCCGAGCGCAATCATTACCTGGCTAATATCCATGTTCAACTCATGCGAGGCAGCAACAGCAAGTTTGTAAGTGATATCATCGTCGTACGGTTCCGTACTAATGAAGAAGTCGACATCTATACCCGCGCGTTGGCGCACTGCTTCCCATTTTTCTTCACCAAAATTATCGGTGATTAACTCCTCGACTGCTTTATTTACGATTCCGTACATATTCTAAAGGTAAGAAGTATTATTATTGTTTATTCAGGATTGATGAAAGATTCTTCCGAAAACACCTAGCGGAAGTTTATCTCCTTGGGTGGAGTGGAGGTAAAGCTCGCCGGTTTCAACGTTTTTACGATGATTAAGCAAGTTATCTATTATCAGTGATGAGAATCCGAGCGAGTAGGTGTTCAACAGCAGGAAGTGCTCTTTTTCATCAAGCAATTCCATTACGTACTTCATCATTTCGTTGATCATATCTTCCAGCTTCCACTTTTGTCCTTCTGTTCCATGTCCGTAAGCCGGAGGATCAAGGATAATTCCGTGATACTTTTTACCGCGTTTAACTTCCCGCTTCACGAAGGTGAAAGCATCTTCCACCACCCAACGAATATCTGAAAGTTGGCTGATTTCCATATTTTCTCTTGCCCATGTCACTACCTGTTTGATGGAATCCAAATGTATGGTATCAGCGCCGCCGGCCTTGGCTGCCAGTGAAGCACCGCCTGTGTAGGCAAACAAATTGAGTACACGGGGCTGCTCCGTTCGCATCGAACGCACACATGAATAGATGTAATCCCAGTTGGCAGCTTGCTCCGGAAAAATTCCTACATGCTTGAAAGAAGTCAGACCTAGCCTGAAATTGATGGTTGGTCCCGGCTGCTCACTACTATTGGCTAAACGATATCCTATCTTCCATCGATCCGGCATGTCTCGTAGTTGTTTCCAATTACCGGCAGAGGAAGATTTCGGAATGAATCGAACATGGGCTTTATTTTCCCAATCTCTAGAGGATAAACGCGGATCCCACAGAGCTTGCGGTTCCGGACGAATGGTGATAAAGTTGCCAAAGCGCTCCAGCTTTTCAAAATTACCACAGTCGATCAATTCGTAATCTTTGAATCCGGATGGTGTGAGCAACAGCATAGGCCCAATTTACGCTAAAATGGTGGAAAGGATACGGTTTACCATACGATTGGCCGTATTAATAAATGCCATTTTTAGCCTGTTTAAGTAGTTTTAATTAATCAGTTGAAATAAATTTTAAAACTTCATTTTTTTAATGTTAACTTTCTAACATCATTTTTATACTTTCACGACCAATTAGCCAAATTTGAACTCCATGAGCCAAGATTTGAATATTGAAAAATTGTTGCAAAAACTTGAAAATCAGCAGAAACTCATCCAGCAATTAACGGAGGAGAATGAAACGCTATACCAGCAGTTCAATCATTTGATGGTTCGTAACAATAAGTTGCTACAGCGCATCGATGATCAACAACGGATCATTGATGATATGCACATTCGCATGGAAGAGCTTCAGCTTATCAGTCACAACCAGCTCCGCCTCAACGATCGTTTGCGAACAGGAAACGGCTCCGTACGTGCAGCCTCTAGTCTTGCCTCTGACCTGGATTTGGAGGAGCTTTTTCAACGCTGGAAATCGTATCCCGGACAAATAAGTCAGAACACACCCAACCTGCGCAAACAGGTACTTATGCTGGGATTCCTTCTAAAAAATGGATCTATGAGCGCAGCCGAATTGTTTGCAGCTTGTGATATTGGAGGTGTTACCGGAGCTCGCTACGTTTCTCTTTTAAAGAAATTCGGATTGATTCACTATTCAGGCGCACGTAAAAAAGGCCGTTACGAGTTGACGCCGGTTGGAAACCGTTTTGTTACAGGGGCTTCACCATCTCCGCTTGCTGCCGGAACAATATCGCAAGCCGATCTTCCTGCCGGAATTCCAATGCGCAAGAACGTAACGGCGACTCGTCCGGTGGAAGAGTAATTCACTCTCACCTAACAGTCATTAGGCCAATTTTACCTGCCATTTCCGCGAGGATATTTGGTACCTTCGTATCCAATTTTGGATACACGTTAATCCGTATAAATCGTATGATTTCTCGACCACGCGTTCGCTTCGCGCCGAGTCCTACCGGACCCCTGCATATGGGAGGTGTTCGCACGGCCTTATACAATTATTTGTTTGCTAAAAAACATGGCGGTGATTTCATTCTTCGGATTGAAGACACCGATCAGCAACGCTTTGTTCCCGGTGCCGAAGCCTATATCATCGAAGCACTGAAGTGGTGTGGTATTTCACCGAATGAAGGTGTTGGATTTGGCGATGGTCCTCATGCACCTTATCGTCAGAGTGAGCGGCAACCTATTTATCGTCAGTATGCGGAGCAGTTAATTGCTACCGGACACGCCTATTATGCATTTGATACGCCGGAAGAATTGGATGATATCAGAAAAGAGCAAGAGCGTAATGGTTCTGCTTTTTCCTACAACGCAGTGACGCGCATGAACCTTACCAATTCGTTGGTGTTGCCGGCGGAGGAAGTAAACCGCCGTATATCGGCTGGTGAGCACTATGTTGTACGGATGAAAATTCCGGTAGGTGAAACCATTCATGTGAAAGACGTCATTCGAGGTGATGTGATGGTGGAGACGGCTCAGCTGGATGATAAAGTGTTATTCAAAAGCGATGGCATGCCAACGTATCATCTGGCCAATGTGGTGGATGATTATCTTATGAAAATCACCCACGTCATTCGTGGAGAAGAGTGGTTGCCATCAGCACCGCTACACGTGCTATTATATCGTTCTTTAGGTTGGGAAGCTTCCATGCCCGCATTCGCGCATTTGCCTTTATTATTGAAACCGGATGGAAATGGAAAGTTGAGTAAACGCGACGGCGATCGATTGGGATTTCCGGTTTTTCCGCTGAATTGGTCCGATCCGGTTACAGGAGAAGTTTCATCCGGCTATCGTGAAAAAGGCTATTACAAAGAAGCGTTCATCAACGTAATTGCATTGTTGGGTTGGCATCCAAGTAATGACCAGGAAATATTTTCGCTCGATGAGTTGGTGCAGGAGTTTTCGTTGGAGCGTGTCAGTAAATCCGGGGCGAAGTTTGATCCCGAAAAAACGAAATGGTTCAACGAGCATTATTTGCGAACCAAATCGGATGCTGAGCTCGGACACTCGTTGAAGTCGTTGGTGCGAAACAAATTTGGAATCGAAGAGAATGATACGCGCTTATCCGAGCAGTTTCTCACAACGGCTGCGCATTTATTGAAAGATCGCGTTCAATTTGAAGAAGAGATGGTGGAAAAAGGAAACTATCTTTTTATAGCACCTGAAGAATTTGATGAAGCTGTCATTAGTAAACGCTGGAAGCCGGAATTGTTGCCGGTCTTTGAAGCGGTAATTACTGCTTTCGAACAAGCGGAGGCTTTTACAGCTGAGCAAGCGGAAGTTATTTTCAAAGACGTTGCTGCTGCGCATCAGCGTAAGCCCGGCGATCTGTTGCAGCTACTTCGCGTAATGGTTAGCGGACAGTCGGGCGGAGTTCACCTTTTCGGAATGCTGGCACTGCTGGGAGCAAAAGAAGTGGTGCAGCGATTACGACAGTCGCTCGTACATCTTTCCACACTAGCGTGAGTATTTCATTTTAATAGTTAGTAGTATAAGTAATCAATTCGATCATGAGCACTGAAAAAGGACCTAATTTCCTTGAAGAAATAATCGCAGACGATGTTAAGAATGGCAAACACGGTGGTCGTGTATTGACACGGTTCCCACCGGAGCCTAACGGCTATTTGCATATTGGTCATGCTAAATCCATCTGCCTGAATTTTGGTCTGGCGAAAAAGTTCGGAGGAACTACCAACCTTCGATTCGACGATACTAATCCGGAAAAAGAAGAAACAGAATATGTAGAGAGTATTAAGCGCGATATTCAGTGGCTGGGATTTCAATGGGCGAATGAGTTTTATGCATCCGATTATTTTGAACAGCTGTACGAGTATGCTGTACAGCTGATCCGTAAAGGATTGGCGTATGTAGATGATTCTACTGCAGAGGAAATTGCAGCGATGAAAGGAACGCCTACGGAGTCCGGTAAGAACAGTCCTTTTAGAGATCGTTCCGTGGAAGAAAATCTTGAGCTGTTTGAACGGATGCGCAAGGGTGAATTCAAGGATGGCGATAAAGTGTTGCGTGCCAAAATAGATATGGCCGCTCCAAATATGCACTTGCGTGATCCACTGATGTATCGTATTAAACATACGGCACATCATCGTACCGGCGACACGTGGTGCATTTATCCGATGTACGATTTCGCACACGGACAATCGGATTCCATTGAGCGCATTACTCATTCCATTTGTACACTGGAGTTTGAAGTACATCGCCCATTGTACGAATGGTTTATTGAAAAATTGGAAATCTTCGCCAGCCGTCAGTACGAATTCGCACGACTGAATCTGAGCTTTACGGTGATGAGTAAGCGCCGCTTGCTACAACTCGTTCAGGAAAAGTATGTCAGCGGTTGGGATGATCCGCGTATGCCGACCATCAGCGGACTTCGTCGCCGGGGTTTCACGCCGGAGAGTATTCGCCGTTTTGCAGACATGATTGGTGTAGCGCGTCGCGAGAACGTCATCGATTTCGGTGTGCTGGAATTCTGCGTTCGTGAGCATCTGAATGCAATTGCCAAGCGCGTTATGGTGGTACTGGATCCTGTTAAATTGGTTATCACTAATTATTCGGAAGGACAACTGGAGATGTTGCCGGCGGAGAATAATCCTGAGATGGAAGATGGTGGCGGAACGCGCGAATTACCTTTCAGTCGTGAATTATGGATGGAGCGCGAGGATTTCAAGTTGAATCCTGAAAAGAAATATTTCCGCCTGGCGCCCGGATTAATGGTTCGTTTGAAACATGCTTACATTATCAAATGCGACGACTACGTGATGGATGATGCGGGAAATATCACGGAGATTCGTTGCACCTATATCCCCGAAAGTAAAAGCGGTCATGATACCAGTGGTATCAATGTAAAAGGAACGATTCATTGGGTGAACAAGGCTACGGCAGTACCGTGTGAAGTTCGGCAGTATGATCGCTTGTTTCGGGTGGAAAATCCGGCCGCAGAAGACGGGGATTTT
>JBEGUX010000105.1:0-6712 GCA_041178685.1 Bacteroidota bacterium | reverse complement strand
TTTCCTTTCCATGGAATTCCTTCGCCGCGATCCAATTCAAGTATCCATCCCGCAACATTATCCAGGAAATACCGGTCGTGTGTAACTGCAATGACAGTACCAGCATATTTTTGCAAGTGTTGTTCCAACCAAAGCACAGATTCAGCATCCAGGTGGTTGGTCGGCTCGTCCAACAACAAAATATCAGGCGCTTGCAACAACAACCGACACAATGCCAAGCGGCGACGCTCACCACCTGAAAGATTGGTGACCGAAGAATCAGGGTCCGGACAACGCAACGCATCCATCGCCACTTCGATTTGATTATCGAGTTCCCACCCATTGGCCGCATCAATGGCATCCTGAACCTGTCCCTGTCGCTCGATGAGTTTATTCATCTCATCATCACTCATTGGCTCGGCGAACTTATTGTTGATTTCTTCAAACTCTTTTAATAGATCAACCGTTTTCTGAGCTCCTTCCATCACGATTTCACGTGCTGTTTTTGTCGGGTCAAGCTCCGGCTCCTGCGATAAATAACCTACGGTGTAACCTGGCGAAAAAACCACTTCACCTTGAAAAGATTTCTCCAATCCGGCAATAATCTTCAACAAGGTGGATTTACCGGCACCGTTCAAACCCAGAATACCGATTTTTGCGCCATAGTAAAAGGACAGGTAGATATTTTTTAGCACCTGTTTCTGTGGCGGGTAAATTTTACTTACGCCAACCATTGAAAAAATAATCTTTTTGTCGTCTGACATATTTTTACTTTTTGAGTTAACAACTTGTGAAAAAGCCATCGGTAAAAACACCGTTAGCTATCAAAAAAACGACTAATTTGTACGATATTTTGATGCTGCAATTTCGGTAAAATAGTTGGAATAATTCGCTCAAAAAATCTGTTTGTCAAATAAAACCGATTCCGATCATCACTGTCAACTTACTTTATTCAATGAAAAAAATAATATACACTGCTTTAATCCTGTTTATAACGGTTTTCACCGCTTCCGCCCAACAAGAAAATAAAATCAGTTTATCGCTTCAGCGAAAAATTGCCATCGCACGTATTGCCGATCAACCGGTTTCCCTGCTCATTCAAGGTGAGCCCTCCGCCATTACTACTGCCGTTGCGAACGAAGGCGGCAAAGTGAAATTTTTTGTTGGGAATATTGCGTCTGTAATTGTTAACCTCTCTTCTGTTCATCGTCTTGCAAACATTCAGGAGATTCAAAGAATTGAAGGTGGAGATCCAAATTTACAGCCGTTAAACGATCAGCTTATCATCAACAATCACGTTCAGGAAGTACATCTGGGATTTAATCTCCCCTCCGATTATCAGGGAGAAAATGTAGTGATGGGAATTATTGACGAAGGCATCGATTATACGCATCCTGATTTCCGCGATGCAAACGGACAAACACGTATTAAATATCTATGGGATCAATCGCTGCTGAATAACGACACAGCCACACAGCCACAACCATACGGTTATGGAAAAGAATACATCGGACAACAAATCGATACTTCTACACAGCATTTCGACAGCCGGTTCAGTCACGGATCGCATGTAGCCGGCATTGCATGCGGAAATGGCCAGGCTCTCAACAATTACAAAGGAGTTGCACCAAAAGCCGATATGATTGTGGTGAAGATGAACCTCAACCAACCCGACAACGAATTCCTCTCCAACTTTGTGGATGCTGTTAAATACGTTTTCGATCGCGCCGACGAATTGGGCAAACCTGCGGTGGTGAATGCCAGTCTGGGCACTTACTTCGGCTCGCACGACGGCAAAGATATTCAAGCTCAAGCCATCGATTATTTGATTACGGAGAAAAACGGCCGAGCACTTGTAGCTGCAGCAGGTAATGCGGGAAGTGTTCCAATCCACTTGAAATACCAGGTAACTTCAGACACTTCGATCACTTGGTTGCAAAATGCATCGGGCGGAATTTACGTGCAAATTTGGGGCGATTCGGGAACGTTTGAGAATATTCAATTTTCGATTGCAGCCGAAAGGGTTCGACCTAGTTTCAGCACCTTAGCAAGAGTACCATTTCGGACAATAAATTTTCAACCGGGCACAATTCGGTTTGATACACTCTACCGAGGAAACGACCGCATTGGCATCGTTCAGAGCGGTGCACAATACTGGAATGGCAGCTGGAGCATGGAGTATTTTATTCAACCCGATTCTACTGCTTCAATTGCAGGTAACGATACTTCACTTTACTTCTGGCGACTAGAGACTTTTGGAAGCGGTAATCTTGATGCCTGGAGTTTCAATTATGTTTTTGACAACTTGCCGGACAGTATTTCTTATCCAAACATAGTAAACTATCAACGTCCTGACCTGGATCAAAATATTGTTTCCAGCTTCACCTGCAGCGATAAAGTCATAACAGTTGGAAGTTATACCAACAGAAACTTTTACACCAACGCCAATTTTGCAGTAACACGTGAAAACTCATTAGTTCCTGGAGCGCTATCGGTGTTTTCCAGTCACGGACCTACTCGTGACGGGCGGATAAAACCGGATATCACCGCAACCGGTGAATGGGTGCTTTCATGCGGAACACAAGCCGAGTTAAATATTTTGGCAGCGCTCTCTCCAGAGGCCGTCGCCGCCGGCCGAAAACATAAGCGAAGCAGCGGCACTTCTATGTCGGCTCCAGTTGTTGCCGGGATCGCTGCACTTTATTTTGAACGCTATCCGCAGGCTTCGTGGAACGATCTTAAACAAGCTTTATTGAACTGCAGCGATCGCGATCAATTCACCGGCAGCAGCTTGCCTGATACGCGCTGGGGCTTCGGAAAAGTGAATGCTTACAGTGTGATTAAGGGATGTACAGTAGGTATCGATGAGTTAGACTCCTACGACAACATACATTTCAGCGTCTATCCCAATCCGACTGAAAACAATGCCAGCATACAAACCGATCTAACAGCAATACATCCAATTGATCAAGCAAAAATTATTGTTACAGATATCACAGGAAGAGTTGTTAGAGAAATTGTTCTCCAACAAATCATTGGTAGTTACGAGTTGAACACCAGCGAGATGAATTCAGGAATGTATCATCTCCAACTGAATATTGAAGGTAAAAATGTCCGCACGATCAAGTTGATCGTTGCGCATTGATCCGTTTTAAACTGCGAATTATAGTATATTTGCGCCGCAATGGCGCGGATCCAAAATTATTTATCGCTTGTTAAATTTTCACATACGATATTCGCGTTACCATTCGCGCTAATCGGCTTTTTTCTTGGGACTACCGAAGTTGCTGAAAGCTGGTCTTGGATATTACTGATAAAGGTTGTTCTCTGCATGGTATTCGCACGTACCTCAGCGATGGCTTTTAATCGTTATGCCGATCGCGATATTGATCAAAAAAATGATCGCACCATGCAACGTGAAATTCCAGGAGGAATAATCTCTCCCAATAAAGTACTGTCACTTGTCATTATTAGCTCCCTACTTTTTATTGCAGTAACATTTACCATCAATACCCTTTGCTTCTATCTTTCACCCGTTGCATTGTCTGTCATTTTGGGCTATTCCTATACGAAACGATTCACGTGGCTTTGCCATGTTATTCTTGGAATTGGATTATCATTAGCGCCCATTGGCGCCTACCTTGCAGTAACCGGTAGTTTTGATTGGACACCACTTCTTTTTTCATGTATCGTCATCACTTGGGTCAGTGGTTTCGATGTAATTTACTCGCTCCAAGACGAAGCGTTTGACCGTGATGAACAGCTCTATAGCATGCCTTCGGCATTCGGAAAGAAAGGTGCTCTTCGTATTTCTAATCTACTACACATGCTCAGCGGAATTTTAATTATTTCCGCCGGCGTTATTGCCCACTTCCATTTCATCTACTGGGTGGGGGCAGTTGTATTTATTGGACTTTTATTTTATCAGCACTTGCTCGTTAAGCCCGACGACTTGTCGAAAGTGAACCTGGCCTTTTTCACAACAAACGGAATTGCCAGCCTTGTTTTTGCGATTTTCGTAATTACGGATCTTCTCTACTTCCGTTGATTTATTCGCATCGAAAACCACTATTTTTTCGTTATCTTTGGAAGGTATTCTACCACCAGCCATTTCATTGATTTATGCAATCGCAATCCGTTGAACAGAGCCAGGAGCTTAGCTTTGAAGAATTCAAAAAGAAGGTATTGGAGGATTTCCGGATCGCCGTTGAAAGCCGCCAGACAAGTCTGCTAGGAAGGAAAGAAGTACTTACCGGTAAAGCTAAATTCGGCATTTTCGGCGATGGAAAAGAAATCGCTCAATTGGCTATGGCGCGTCAGTTTCGTCCGGGTGATTTTCGATCCGGCTATTATCGTGACCAGACTTTCATGTTCGCCATTGGAGCATCTGACATTGAAAAATTCTTCGCACAATTATACGCTGACCCGGATGTAGAGGCAGAACCCTCTTCTGCCGGTCGCTCCATGAATGGTCATTATGCCACGCGTAGTTTGAAAACCGACGGAAGCTGGAAGCCGCTTACGCAGCAAAAAAATTCATCCGCCGATATTTCACCAACTGCCGGACAAATGCCCCGACTGGTTGGTCTTGCCTGGGCATCCAAACTATACCGTAATAATCCGTCTTTAAAATCACTACAGGATTTTTCCAGTAATGGTAACGAGGTCGCTTTTGGAACGATTGGTGATGCAAGCACGTCCGAAGGATTATTCTTTGAATCGATTAATGCAGCCGGTGTACTTCAGATTCCGATGGCTATTTCTGTATGGGACGATGGATATGGTATTTCAGTTCCTGCAAAATACCAGACGACCAAGCAGAATATTTCTGAAATCCTGAAAGGTTTTGCCCGTAACGAAAAAGGCGAAGGTTATATAATCCTCTCAGCAAAAGGCTGGGATTATCCAGGCTTATGCGAAATGTACCGTAAAGGAATTGAAATCTGCCGCGAGCAGCATATTCCTGTTCTTTTCCACGTACGTGAAGTAACTCAACCGCAAGGTCACTCCACTTCAGGTTCGCATGAACGTTATAAATCAAAAGAACGACTGCAATGGGAAGAGGATTTTGATTGCATTAGAAAGATGCGGGAATGGATGGTTTCGAGCGCCATCGCTACTGATGCTGAATGCGACGAGATCGAAACAAAAGCAAAGCAACGCGTGCAAGAAGCACGCAATGCAGCCTGGGCGCATTACATGGATCCGATCAAATCCGAAGTTGGACAAGCTGCGGCACAGTTTGAAGTAATTGCAGCCTCCAGTAGTCAGCGTCCATTCATCGAAAAAATAATTCAAGAACTAAAATCAATTACTGCACCTGCACGACGCGATGTGATGGCAGCAATTCATGCGGTTTTACGATTAACCAGAAATGATAACTCCTCAGCAAGACAACACCTGTTGGAATGGCAAAAATCATTATCAACGCTCAACGAAGACCGTTATAATTCACATCTCTTAAGTCATTCCGCAACTGCAGCTGAACTTATTGAAGCCATACCGGCTCAATACGCTGCTGATGCGCAGATGATGGATGGACGTGAAATCATTCAGGCCAACTTCGATGCACTCTTCCAAAAAGATGCCAGACTTGTAGCTTTTGGCGAAGACGTTGGAAAAATTGGGGACGTTAATCAGGGATTTGCAGGATTACAGGAAAAATATGGAGAGATTCGTATTAGTGATACCGGCATCCGTGAAGCAACCATTGCCGGACAAGGAATTGGGCTTGCTCTGCGCGGCCTACGACCTATTGCTGAGATTCAATACCTCGATTATCTATTATATGCTATTCAAATTCTGAGTGACGACTTGGCTACGCTTCAATACCGGACAAAAGGCGGACAAAAAGCACCGGTAATTATTCGCACTCGCGGTCATCGTCTTGAAGGTATATGGCACAGTGGATCTCCCATGGGAATGATCATCAATGCCGTACGCGGCATTCATGTACTCGTACCACGTAACATGACACAAGCAGCCGGCTTTTACAACACAATGCTGGCTAGTGATGAGCCTGCTATAATTGTTGAATGCCTGAACGGTTATCGATTAAAAGAAAAACTACCTTCCAATCTTGGAGAATTCCGTGTTCCAATTGGTGTCCCGGAAATACTTCAAGAAGGATCCGATGTAACTGTTGTATCCTACGGTTCAACTTTACGCGTAATTCAAGACTCCATCCGTCAGCTACAACAACTTGATATTGCTGTTGAACTGATTGACGTGCAATCCTTGTTGCCATTCGATCGTCATCATTCAATTGTTGAGTCTATCAAAAAGACAAACAAATTAATCGTTATTGACGAAGATGTTCCTGGAGGAGCCAGCGCATACATTCTTCAACAGATTCTTGAAACTCAGCAAGCTTTTCAATACCTCGATGCACCTCCATGCACATTGACAGCCAAAGCGCATCGCCCTGCATATGGATCTGATGGTGATTATTTCTCCAAACCAAACGCAGAAGATATAACAGATGCCATTTATTCCATGATGCACGATTACGCTCCTGAAAAATATCCGAGGTATAAATAACATGACCGAGAAAACAACGGAGAAGCAATCTCATTATGATCACCTGGAAAAAATGCCGGTGAAAGAGTTGTTAGCATCCATCAACCGCGAAGATAAAACTGTACCTGAAGTAATTTCTCAATCATTAATTATACTGGAAAAAGCTGTTACAGTAATCACTGAAAAGATGAAAGCTGGCGGCCGGCTTTTTTAT
>JBEGUX010000104.1:0-5077 GCA_041178685.1 Bacteroidota bacterium | reverse complement strand
CTAAACTGGAAACCATTATTGGCTTATCTGCATCACCTGACAACTTTCGAATAGTAGGTACCATAAATCCGGCTACGCTCGTCACGGCTGATGCACGACGTAGTGCAAAACGCAGGAGTTGCCGTATGAACCAGCTACGCGATGGAGCAAGTAGTATATCACTTCCCCAACACGTGATGACCAGCGGAATAGTAAGTCCTTGCAGTGCCCTCGCAGTGAAGTATGCGTAGGAATTAGCCTGATGAACATGGACGATATCTGGATTGAAGTCGCGGATGATACGACGCAGCTTCGCTACCGTCCTCCAGTGATTTGAAATCTTACGAAAAGAAAAATCGAGTTGCTGATACGGAACGTTTACCTGTCCGGTGATGGTTTGACCTGCTACCAATCGAACCTCTTCGAAAGCACCATCAATAAGGTCGCAGTACTTCTGCACTGCGGATCCCGCGCTACCGACGATCAGCAAACGTTTCATGCGTACTATTTGATTACCCGCGGATACGGACAATCTCGTTGTCGATCAAGCGAACCTTTCCGATAGTGGCCGCCACAAAACAACGGATGTGTGCCGCATCGTCGATGGATTCTACTTTTTGTAACGTAGCGGCATCAGCCAATTGCAAATATTCCACTTTGATATTACCGGTTCCTTCAATCATTCGGATGGCTTCATCGACCAGCTGATTGACTGAATATTTTTGCCAATGGTTGCGGACAAACATAAGAGCGCGATGAATGACGGCTGCCTCTTTGCGTTCCTGCTTGGTCAATCGCATGTTACGGGAACTCATTGCCAGTCCGTCCGATTCCCGGCGCGTCGGGCAACCGATGATCTGCACTGGAAGATCTAGCTGATCCACCATGGCGCGGATGACAGCCAGTTGCTGGTAGTCCTTTTCTCCGAAATAAGCTACGTCGGGTTGTACGATCTGAAAAAGCCTGTGCACCACTTGCATTACACCACGGAAATGTCCGGGACGATGTGCCGCTTCCATAACCCGGTCAAGAGCTCCGAGGTTAACTTTCGGATAGGTGGAACGAGCATTGTCATCAGGATAGATTTCTGATTCAGCGGGAGCGAACAGCAAGTCAGTTGACTCCTTTTCCAAAAGTCGGATGTCGGTGTCCGGTGTCCGTGGATAAAACTTAAGGTCATCTGAATTATTGAATTGTGTCGGGTTGACAAAAATCGACGCGATGGTATAGCCCGTTTCACTTTTTGAACGGCGGATGAGGGACAGATGTCCGTCGTGTAAGGCACCCATAGTGGGTACAAATCCAATGGTCAGGCCTTGCTCTTTGGCAAACTCGATTTCCTCGGCGAGGTATTCAGCATTATCAAATAACTCCATATTTATTTATATTTATTATCATTTAAGGGGTTAGATTACCATTAATTGTTTTATTCTCAATATTCATTTAATACTGATAATCAATGATTTAAATACAAAAAACAACGTTTTTAGCGTAAAAATCGCTAAAAAAAACCGCAAGGCTGTTGTGTATTTGAAGCATTGTTTTATTATTAGTATCTTTGTATTCTAGTTCTAAAGCAAATTACCGGATGAAGAACGCTAAAATATTGTTCGTTTCACAAGAAATTGTGCCCTTCCTTGAACATTCTGAAGTGGGAAACATCGCCCGAAAGTTACCGCAAGGTATCCAGGAAAAGGGAAAAGAAATCCGGACGTTCATGCCTCGTTTCGGATTGATTAACGAACGACGCAATCAGCTTCATGAAGTTATCCGCTTGTCGGGCATGAACCTGATCATCGACGACAGTGATCATCCGCTCATTATTAAAGTCGCTTCCATCCAAAGTGCACGTATGCAAGTCTACTTCATAGATAATGAAGAGTACTTCCAGCGTAAGATGGTTTTCCGCGATGCCAAGAAAAAATTCTACAAAGACAACGAAGATCGTATGGTGTTTTTCTGCCGTGGCGTTCTTGAGACTGTCAAGAAGCTCGGCTGGTCGCCGGACGTCATCCATTGCCATGGCTGGATGACTTCTATGATCCCATTCTTCGTTAAAACCGGCTACAAAGATGAGCCGATGTTTAAGAATTCGCGCGTGGTGTATTCCTCCTACTTGCAGGATATGGAAGAAAACTTCAGCCCGAATTTCACCAAGAAGCTGAAAATGGATGGCGTTACCGCTGACGATATGAAGTTGTATAAAGACACTTCCATGGAAGCCATTCATTTAGCAGCCATGAAGCTCAGCGACGGTGTAATCCGTGGTTGTGAAGGAAAAAATGTGGCGATCGACAACTATTTAAAAAAGGCAAATAAACCGGTACTAAACTTCCAACCATTCGATGAAGATGGTACCTTTGTGAGTGCCTGTGCCGATTTCTACAACGAGATTCTCCAGCAAGAGCCCGCTTTGGCTGAATGATACGATGACCAATCCCTCATCGGGTAATGGAACACCCGAAACTTTCTCTCGCCGCGTTCCAGCAAATAGATTTTCTTTTTTAAAGTTTGTCCACTCTTATACTACTATAAGAGTGGCGATTTTATTTTTCGTAGCCTTTTCAACCATAATTTCCGGCTGCAAAGATCCTGATGAGTTAGGGCTGGAAGTTTTGCCTGCATCAGATGAACTCAATATGACGTTCGTTGATACGTTCACCATCACTACACGAACTGTTCGTGAAGACACCTTGCGTTCGGATGAACTTTCCGCCCAATTGATCGGCAGTTACATTGATCCCTATTTCGGCAAGTCGAACGCTGAATGTTTTTCCGAAGTCCTGTTGCAAGGAACCCCTAATTTCAGCGCACATCAGGTAACCGACTCTCTAGTTCTGAAGCTGTTCTACAAAGGCTATTACGGCGATACGAACACGCAGCAAGTCATCCGCATTTTCCGCTTGACGGAAAGTATGTCGGCCGACAGTAACTATTTCAGCAACCGTACCTTCACGGTCGAAAATACACCGCTGGGTACATTATCGTTTATGCCGATGCCCAATACACGGGTGGTAATTGACTCCGATACCGTTGCCGCACAAATCCGTATTCCACTCGACCTCGTATTGGCCGATAGTTTGGTGGCGCTCAATGGTAGCACAACATATCAAAGTAACGAAGCTTGGAGACAATATTTCAAAGGAATAAAATTATCCATTGATGAAGCTACAGTCGTTGGACAGGGGTGTGTCAATTATTTCGATTTGTTCAATGCGCGGATGACACTATATTACCGCGATACCGCTAACGTATCGAAGAATTATTCGTGGGTATTGACGGGTGCCAAGTCCAACTACTTCACACACGATTATACCGGCTTCCCGGCCGGCAACCATTTGCAAGATTCCACCTATGCCGACACCGTAACTTGTCTGCAAGGCATGGCCGGATTGAAGACTCGTTTTGAAATTCCGTTCATCAGTAACCTGAAAGATTCAGGCAATGTAATCATCAACCGCGCTGAGTTTAAAGTTACGCTCACCGATGGCTCCACAAGTCAATATCCGGCACCTGCCAATCTGCTAATAGTATCCATTAACGAAGACGGTACAACTACTTCATTTCCTGCAGATTATTTTGAGTCGGGCAGCTTTTTTGGTGGATCTCTGGATAACCGTACCTACACCTTCAACCTGACGCGTCATTTGAATCAGGTGCTTTCCGGTGTACGAGGTAACAATGGCTTCTATCTTGTCGTATCAGGTTCATCGATTCAGGCCAGCCGTGCCATTGTGGGTAGCGGTAAAAATCAGGTCTACCCGATCAAATTGAACTTGTACTACACGCGATTATACTAACCTTTATTTTTTTATCCCATGTGCGGAATTGTTGCCTATATCGGCTCACGAGATGTCTATCCTATTCTTATTAAAGGTCTTCAGCGACTGGAATACCGCGGCTACGACAGTGCCGGTATTGCGATTCTCAACGGCGACCTGAAAGTGTACAAGAAAGCCGGTAAGGTAAGCGACTTGCATACTTTCGCAAAAGATCAGGATACCAAAGGACATATCGGCATGGGACATACGCGCTGGGCAACACACGGGGAGCCCAACGATCGTAACGCACATCCACACTATTCCCAGAATAGCCGCTTCGCGATGATTCACAACGGTATCATCGAAAATTATTCGTCCATTAAAACCGAATTAGAAAAACGCGGCCACGAATTCCGCAGCGATACCGATACAGAAGTACTGGTACATCTCATCGAAGACATTTATGAAAATGCGCAGGTTTCTCTCGACGAAGCCGTGCGACTTGCGCTCGGCGAAGTTATCGGAGCATATGCAATCGTTATACTATCCAAAGAACATCCCAACGAATTGATCTGTGCCCGCAAAGGCAGCCCAATCGTTGTAGGTGTTGGTAAAGAAAAAGGTGAATACTTCGTTGCTTCCGATGCAACGCCCATCATTGAATACACCAACAACGTTATTTATCTGAACGATGGCGAGATGGCTTTGGTACGCGATGGTGAGTTGACGGTAAAAACGATAGAGAACCAGGTGAAGACGCCGTACATCCAGGAACTGGAGATGAAACTTGAGCAGTTGGAGAAAGGTGGCTACGAGCATTTCATGCTGAAAGAAATCTACGAACAGCCACGTTCTATCTGGGACAGTATGCGTGGCCGTATCGATGCGAGCAAAGGATTCTTACGGATGGGCGGCATCTCTGAGTACGAAAATAAATTTGCCAACGCAAAACGCATACTGATCATCGGCTGCGGAACGTCCTGGCACGCCGGACTCGTTGCCGAATATTTGTTTGAAGAGTTTGCACGTATTCCGGTGGAAGTTGAATACGCTTCCGAATTCCGCTACCGTAATCCGGTGATTACAGAAGATGATATTATCATTCCGATTTCTCAATCGGGAGAAACCGCCGATACGCTCGCAGCTATTGAATTAGCTAAAGCTAAAGGTGCGTTGATTTTTGGTGTATGCAATGTTGTTGGCGCATCGATACCGCGTGCTACACATGCTGGTGCCTATACACACGCAGGACCGGAGATCGGTGTTGCTTCCACCAAAGCATTTACTGCGCAAGTCACCGTGCTCACCTTGATGGCACTGCAGATCGCACGTCATCG
>JBEGUX010000103.1:0-10015 GCA_041178685.1 Bacteroidota bacterium | reverse complement strand
CCGGTGCGCCACGATAGCCTTTCTTACCGTCGTTACCGTGACAGTAGGCGCAATTTTCCAGATATACACGCTTGCCGTTATTCAAACGACTGTTGTCATTATCGACGATAGCTGTTGATTTGATGAACGGCTTTTTCTTGCTGGCTTCTGCCAGACCGTATGAACCAACGATCAGGACGAATGAGAGTAGCGCCAGTGCCTTTTTCTTTTTCTTGAAACCGACTACAGCTAGAGGAATAGCCGCCAACACCATTACGATCTTGATGATTTGAAGCGTCTTAATTCCGCCGAGAATTACGAGCAACCAAATACCCGTTACCAGGAATAGTGTGCTGACAATCATTTCAGGCACTTTTACCTTTGCGGAAAAAGCATCTAATCCGGAAGGACGGACAAAGAGCAAAAAGGTTTTAATTAAATAAATCACCAGAAAAACGAGTGCGCTGATGAGGTGTATTTGGGCAAGAAGTGTAGAGCTCATTTTCGATTGTTTTGGTCAAATTTAAGACATTCATTCCAAAGTCGTGAACACTTCGTCCGTACATTTGTTCACATTCATTATCTTCGGAAAATGAAACAAATGCGCCATTTATCTACCTTTTTACCTATGGTTATAGTTTCTGTGGTTACCACAGTTAACGCGCAACCGTTTTTTGTCGGCCATACGACAATCAATTTCACAGATCCCTCCAGAAATCGTCCGATTGCTACGGAGGTTTATTATCCGGCCGATGTAGCCGGCGTAGATGTTGCGTTTACTCAGCAACCGATCACCGCACCCATCGTAACGTTCGGACATGGTTTTGTGATGACCTGGGACGCTTATTCGAATATATGGGAAGAGCTGGTAGCGAATGGATACGTGGTGGCATTTCCTAAAACAGAGACCGGATTTGCTCCAGATCATTTGGCATTAGGTAAAGATCTTGCCTATGTTGTAACAGCTTTGCAAACGGAAGCAGCAACATCTGGATCACGGTTCTTTGGACGCTTGGATTCCTCTGCTTGTGTCATGGGACATTCTATGGGTGGTGGAGCAGCGTTTCTTGCCGTGCAATACAACAGTTCTATTCGTGCGATGATCACGTTGGCGGCTGCAGAAACGAGTACATCGGCAATTGGGGCCGCTACGGCGATTACCATCCCATCGCTTGTTTTTGCCGGGGCCAACGATTGTGTTACACCGCCATCGGTGCATCAGATTCCAATGTACGATTCACTCGCATCTTCGTGCAAAGCTTACATTTCCATCAACGGTGCAAGTCATTGTCAGATGGCGGAAGTTAATGCGTTGTGTAGCTTTGGTGAAGCTACGTGCACGCCACCACCTGCTATCAGCCGTGCGACACAGCATGTGGTTCTCAATCGTTACATGGTTCCCTGGCTCAACTATCAATTGAAAAATGATTGTGTTGCAGGAACATCTTTTGCTTCAACGATTGCAACGGATACGGAAATCGCTTATCAACTTTCCTGTACCATTTGTCCTTCTACTACCGGTATAAATTCTTCCGAATGGACCGCAGGCGTGAAGGTATTCCCTAATCCGGCTAACGATGCGTTAAACCTTCTTTTCCCACATCCCTTTTCAGGATATTTAACCCTAATGGATCTTCAGGGGAAAATAATCGAGGAGATCAGAATAGAAAATAGTACCAGCTTTTCGGCAGATATTTCCGGCCTTCCCGAAGGTTTTTACGGCTTCCGTTTACGTGATGATTTGAGTATGACGCAATACCAATCGTTCATCAAGTCAAAGTAGTCCAATTGTAGCTCACATACGAGGGCAAAATAGTATATTCGTAGTTTCCAAAAGTTACTATGAAGAATACAGTCCTGATAATTTACTGCTGGTTGTTCGGTATGGTTATTGCCAACGGACAAGCCACCTACCCGGTGAACGGCCCGACGGATCCACGTCATACCGTTTTCGCTTTCACGAATGCGCGTATTTATGTCGACTACAAGACGATTGTTGACTCTGCGACATTGATAATTCGCGATGGCAAAATCCTCGAAGTTGGTCAAGAGATCGCCATTCCCAAAGAAGCAGTTATCGTTGATCTTGCCGGTAAATCCATTTATCCTTCGTTGATAGACATCCATTCTGATTACGGCATGCCGGAAATCAAACGGGATGGTAAAGGCCAGGATTACAACCCGCAGTTTCTGTCCAACACAAAGGGAGCTTATTCCTGGAATCAGGCTGTTCGTCCCGAATACGATGCTTATCGCAATTGGAGTGTAGATGGCAAGAAAGCAGAGGAACTGCGTAAGTTGGGTTTTGGCAGTGTCCTGAGTGTAAATAAGGATGGTATTGTACGAGGTACTGCTACGATGGCTTTGCTGGGCAATGGTAAAGAAAACGATTTGATTATCAAGGACCGCGCTGCTGCGGAGTTCTCGTTTGACAAAGGAACGTCTACACAGGATTATCCTTCATCGCTGATGGGATCCATCGCTTTGATTCGTCAGACATTTTACGATGCGCAGTGGTACAAGAACGGCGGCTCAAGGAAAGAATACAATATTTCACTGGCAGCATTTAATCAGCTGAAAGATCTTCCGTTCATTTTTGATGCGGGGGATAAACAAAACGAGTTGCGTGTTTATCGAATCGGAGAGGAGTTTGATGTTCAATTCATCGTCAAAGGAAACGGCGATGAGTACGAACGCATCAATGAAATCGAAGAGTCCGGAATGCGACTGATTGTTCCTTTGAATTTCCCGGAAGCCTTCGATTTGTCAGATCCTTACGATGCGATAAATATTTCCCTGCATGAACTGAAGCATTGGGAGTTGGCGCCGTCTAACCCTGCGGCACTGGAGAAGTCGGGTATTGAATTCGCAATTACAGCATCAGGACTAAAAAACAAAAATGATTTCTGGAAGAACCTGCGTAAGGCGGTTGAATATGGATTATCAGAGCAACAAGCTTTAAAATCGCTGACCGTTGCACCGGCTGCCTTTTTAAATGTTCAAGATAAAGTAGGAGCCTTGAAGCGTGGAATGATCGCCAATTTCATCATCACTTCCGGAAATCTCTTCAGCAAGGAAACAGTTATACTCGACAACTGGGTAAAAGGAGTTCGCTATCCAATGGGTAATCCCGAACAGAAAGATATTCGTGGCAACTACTCACTGATCACAGCAACAGGAAAAGCAACACGTATCAAAATTGCAGGTGAAGTAAACGCACCTGAATTATTCATGTATGACGATACGCTTCAAGTGAAAGCAGCGGTGTTCAGCACGAATGGCAATTTGGTTACGTTCGCGCTGGAGCGCAAAACGGATGAGCCCAAAGGAACAGTACGTTATTCCGGTATGATGGAAGAGCAGGGTTGGAGCGGCAATGCGCAACTAGCCGATGGTAATTGGGTGTCCTGGTCGATGAAATTCGATTCGGTTTATTCCGCTCCTGCAAAGAAAGACACTGCCGTAAAAGTAACCCGCGAGCCGGGAAAAGTGATGTATCCCAATATGGCTTACGGCTGGAATGAATTACCCAAAGCCAGCACCGTGTTGATCATCAATGCAACAGTTTGGACCAATGAAGCAGAAGGAATACTGAAAGAATCGGATGTACTGTTTTCCAACGGTAAAATTGTACAAGTTGGAAAAGACTTAGTAGCACCAGACGGAGCAACAGTTATTGACGGAACCGGTAAGCACGTCACGGCCGGTATTATTGATGAACACTCGCATATTGCAGTGAGTAATTCGGTTAACGAAGGAACGCAGTCATCATCCGCGGAGGTACGCATTGGTGATGTATTGGATGCAGATGATATCAATATTTACCGTCAGCTTGCCGGCGGTGTTACGAGCTCTCATTTGTTGCATGGAAGTGCTAATGCAATTGGCGGACAGACACAACTTATAAAATTGCGCTGGGGACAATCGCCTGAGGAGTTAAAGTTTGACGGATGGCCGGGCTATATCAAATTCGCGCTCGGTGAAAACGTGAAGCAATCCAACTGGGGCGATTTTCAAACTGTACGTTTCCCGCAAACACGTATGGGTGTTGAGCAAGTGTATGTCGATTATTTCACGCGTGCCAGAGAATATAAACAGCAGCAATCCAAATGGACGACAGCAGATGCTGCTACGAAAGCAAACGCTGCGCCACCGCGCAAAGACCTTGAGTTGGATGCTTTGTCAGAAATCCTCGAAAGTAAACGGTTCATCACTTGTCACTCTTATGTACAAAGTGAGATCAATATGTTGATGCATGTAGCGGATTCTTTCGGATTTGATGTGAATACGTTTACGCACATTCTTGAAGGATTTAAAGTTGCCGATAAAATGAAAGCCCACGGGGTGCGAGGAGCGTCTACCTTCAGTGATTGGTGGGCGTACAAGTATGAAGTGTACGAAGCGATTCCTTATAATGCTGCTCTTTTACATGATGTTGGTGTCAACGTGGGTATCAATTCTGACGATGCGGAAATGGCACGTCGTTTAAATCAGGAAGCAGCAAAAGCTGTGAAGTACGGCAACGTGAGTGAAGAAGAAGCTTGGAAATTTGTAACGTTGAATCCTGCTAAGATGCTCCGAGTCGATGATAAGGTAGGAAGCATCAAGGCCGGGAAAGATGCAGACCTTGTGCTATGGAACGATCATCCGATGAGTATTTATGCAAAGCCATTGACAACGTATGTTGATGGTATTGCTTATTATGACAGTGAACGAGATGTACAACTGCGTGATGATATTCGCCTCGAAAGAGCCCGTTTAATACAATTGATGAATGAAGTGAAGTGGAAAGGCGAGAACGTTCGCAAGCCTGCCGCGAAACGACAAGTTCTAAAGCATTGTAACGACGAAGAATATCATACCATTCACTAACCGATTGTAATAAATATCCTTGCTATGAAACGCAAATTAAAATATATACTGGCTGCCTTCGTTGCGTTGTTTTCAAAAAACATCGCTGCGCAAAATCCTGCTCCTGCGGCCAAGCAAGCCGGCTCTGTACTGATCATGAATGTGAAAGCACATATCGGTAACGGCCAGGTCATTGATAATGCCGTCATCGGATTCGATGCAGGTAAGCTCACATTGGTAGCTGATGCTACCACCGTTCGTTTAAAGAAAGACAGCTACGCTGTTGTTATCGATGGCTACGGAAAGCATGCTTATCCTGGATTGGTGGCGTGCAACACGAATATTGGTTTGGCCGAAATTGACATGGTGCGTTCTACCCTCGATTATAACGAAGTGGGAGAGATGAATCCGAATATCCGAAGCATCATCTCGTACAACACCGATTCTAAAATTATTCCTACGGTTCGCTCCAATGGAGTTTTGATGGCAGAAGTTACGCCACATGGCGGAATGATTTCCGGAACATCTTCAGTGGTTCAATTAGATGCGTGGAATTGGGAAGATGCAGCTGTAGTGATGGACAACAATATGCATTTAAACTGGCCGCGTATGTATGTTTATCAGGGCGGTGGTCCTGAGGCAGAAGACAATCAGCGTCAGCGTATGCAGCGCGAGTTGACTACGCTTGATCAATTCTTCAGTGAAGCAGTAGCGTACAGTAAGCTACAAAAGCCTCAGGAGCTGAACGTGCGCTTCGAAGCGATGCGTGGATTGTTTGATGGTTCCAAAAAATTGTTCGTGCATGCAGGATATGTGAAAGAAATCGAAGCCGCCGTTCTATTTGCCAAAAAATACCAGTTGAAAATGGTGCTTGTTGGCGGAGGTGATGCCTGGAGGGTAGCTTCCCTGTTGAAAGAAAATAATATTCCGGTTATCCTTGGACAGACACACGCGTTGCCACCGCGCGAAGACGATGATATTGATTTGCCGTATAAATTACCCTACCTGCTCAACAAAGCCGGTGTTACTTGTGCAATCTCTATTGATGGTTCCTGGCAAGAACGCAATCTTCCATTTATGGCGGGAACGGCGGCTGCTTACGGCTTGGATAAGGAAGAAGCGTTGAAGATGATTACATCTGTTCCCGCACAGCTGCTAGGAATTTATGCTTCGGCTGGAACACTTGAAGTAGAAAAAGATGCCAACTTGATACTTACCTCCGGCGATATTCTGGATATGCGCAGCTCTGTAGTGGAAGCCGCTTTTATTCAGGGAAGAACGATTGATCTGGACGATGTACAAAAGCAAATGTATCGCAAGTACAAGACGAAGTATGGCTTGAAATAAGTCGTATTGACTTTCCAATTTTTAGTCCATTCCTAATAATTTCTCCGATTTTCCGTTCACCGGATTTTTCGGATATTTATACCCTACAACTTATCATTCAACAATGAAAAATCTTCTGCTCATTTCCCTGTGCGCTGTCGCACTTTATTCGTGCACGCCTAAAAACAAAAGTGGTGAACAGGCCGCTAACGATACAGCGTCTTTCGACTACATCGCTGATCGATTTGCCGATATCCAGGTCCTTCGCTACCAGGTAAAAGGATTTGACGAATTGACCTTGAAGCAAAAGGAGCTAGCGTATTATCTCTATCAGGCCGGATTATGCGGCCGCGATATTTTTTACGATCAGAAATACCGCCACGGAATCACGTTGCGTAAGACGCTCGAAGGCATTCTTGAAACCTACAAAGGAGAACGTTCGGGCGAGCAGTGGGATAAGTTCATGGTTTACTGTAAGCGCTTCTTCTTCTCTAACGGCAATCATCATCATTATTCTGCTGATAAGATCATTCCTGAATGTTCGCAGGATTATTTTATGAGTTTGGTGGTACAAAGTGATAGTGCAAAACTTCCGTTGAACGGCATATCGATGGATGAATTCAAAGTTGCACTTACGAAAGTGGTCTTTGATCCGAAGTTCGATCCTAAAGGAGTAGACCTGAGCGCAAGCGATGTAGTAACGGCTTCCTGCAATAATTTCTATGCTGGAGTAACCCAGAAAGAGGCTGAAGATTTTTATAATGGAATAAAGGAATCAGATACGACAAATCGTTCGCAGATTGGTTTCAATACGCAACTTGTAAAAAAGGATGGTAAGCTCATCGAGAATGTATGGAAGTCGGGTGGAATGTATGGACCGGCCATTGATAAGATCATCTACTGGTTGGAAAAAGCAGAGACCGTTGCAGAAAATGCAGCTCAGCAGCAAACCATTCATCAACTTATCGAATTCTACCGTACCGGTGATCCAAAGCAGTTTGATAACTACAACATCGCTTGGGTAGCGGATACCGCTGCACGGATTGATTTTGTAAATGGTTTCATCGAAGTGTATCAAGACGCGTTGCAAAAGAAGGGAGCATTTGAAAGTGCGGTATCCATGAAAGACATGGAAGCTACCAAGCGAATTTCAGCAATCTCTAATCAGGCACAATGGTTTGAAGACCATTCTCCGATTATGGATGAGCATAAAAAGAAAAATGTAAAAGGAATCACCGCTAAGGTTATTACAGTCATCGGTGAGGTTGGCGATGCTGCGCCGTCAACTCCAATTGGTATCAATTTGCCCAACAACGAATGGATCCGTGAAGAGCACGGATCAAAGTCGGTTTCTCTTGGGAATATTGTTGCTGCATACAATTATTATCGCGGAAAAAGTCCGGTGGTTGATGAGTTTGGTTCCAGTCCTGATATGATTGCTCGTGTTCGCAAACACAGCGCATTGGCCGGAGAGTTACATACCGATTTGCACGAAGTGCTAGGGCATGCATCCGGACAAATCAATCCAGGTGTAGGAACTACGGACCAGACGCTGAAGAATTATGCCGGAATCCTCGAAGAGGCTCGCGCCGATCTTGTCGGACTTTATTACATCATGGATGAAAAGCTGATCGAACTCGGTGTAATGCCCTCACTCGATGTCGGAATGGCGCAGTACGACAGTTATATCATGAATGGTATGATGACTCAGCTGAACCGTATTGAGCTTGGAAAAAATCTGGAAGAAGCACACATGCGCAATCGTCAGCTGGTAGCTTCATGGGCTTTTGAGAAAGGCGCTAAAGAGAATGTGATTGAGAAGCAGGTTCGTGAAGGAAAGACTTATTTTGTCGTCAATGATTATAACAAACTTCGTGATTTGTTTGGTCAATTGTTACGCGAAATTCAACGCATTAAATCCGAAGGCGATTTCAATGCCGGAAAAAATCTCGTGGAGAATTACGGCGTTAAAATCGATCTTGCATTGCACCGAGAAGTCCTTGCTCGCTATGAAAAGTTGAACGTAGCACCATACATGGGTTTTATCCAGCCGCGATTAGTAGCAGAGATGGATGGCGATAGCATCAAAGATGTGAAGGTGGAATATCCTGCTGACTTTATCGGTCAGATGCTGGAATTCGGGAAAGAGTATTCTTTCCTGCCGGCAGCTTCTCTTAAGAATTAAGCACCAAGAGCACGGAGCGCTTTCCGCATATCGACCTTGTCCATGACAAGTTGTTCAACACGGTCGATCGGAACGCGCTCTTGTTGCATCGTATCGCGATCCCGCAGCGTCACTGAATTATCGGTGAGTGTTTCATGATCGACGGTGATACAAAGTGGCGTACCGATGGCATCCATCCGGCGATAACGCTTTCCGATAGAATCTTTTTCTTCATACATACACGCGTGATCGAATTTCAGTCGATCCATGATTTCACGTGCTTTCTCCGGAAGTCCATCTTTTTTGGTGAGAGGCAGAATGGCGCATTTGATAGGTGCCAGCATCGGAGGGATGCGCAATACAACACGATCAGTTCCGTCTTCCAGTTTTTCTTCGGCGTAGGCTTGTGATAATACAGCGAGGAACATACGGTCGAGACCTATGGATGTTTCTACCACGTACGGCACATAGCTTTGGTTCAGTTCAGGGTCAAAGTATTGCAATTTCTTGCTGGAGAATTTCTCGTGGTTGCCCAGATCGAAATCAGTACGTGAGTGAATACCTTCCAGTTCTTTGAAGCCAAAAGGAAATTCAAACTCGATGTCGCACGCTGCATTTGCGTAGTGCGCAAGTTTGAGGTGATCGTGGAAGCGGTGTTTTCCTTCGGGGAAACCGAGTGCACGGTGCCATTTCATACGCGTTTCTTTCCAGTGGTTATACCATTCCATCTCCGTTCCCGGTTTGATGAAGAACTGCATTTCCATCTGTTCGAATTCGCGCATACGGAAGATGAACTGTCGTGCGACGATCTCGTTGCGGAACGCTTTGCCGGTTTGCGCAATGCCGAAAGGAATTTTCATGCGTCCGGTTTTTTGCACGTTGAGGAAGTTCACGAAAATACCTTGCGCCGTTTCGGGACGTAGGTAGATGGTGCTCGCTTCTTCGCTGACGGAGCCAACTTGTGTGGAGAACATCAGGTTGAACTGACGAACTTCCGTCCAGTTACGGGTGCCGCTGATCGGACAAACGATTTCGAGGTCGAGGATGATCTGACGAACTTCGTTAAGATCGTTGGCTTCGAGGGCTGCTTTGAAGCGGGCGTTGATGGCATCAATTTTTTGCTGGTATTCCATCACCCGCGCGTTGGTCGTGCGGTATTGCTGTTCGTCGAAACTTTCGCCGAAACGCGCTTTTGCTTTCTCTACTTCTTTATTGATTTTACCTTCAATTTTGGCGACGTGGTCTTCGATGAGCACATCGGCGCGGTAGCGTTTTTTAGAGTCTTTGTTATCGACCAGCGGATCGTTGAAGGCGTCAACGTGACCGGAGGCTTTCCAGGTGGTTGGATGCATGAAGATGGCCGCATCGATTCCGACGATGTTCTCGTTCATTTGCACCATGGATTTCCACCAGTAGTCGCGGATATTCTTTTTCAGTTCGGCACCATTTTGTCCGTAGTCGTACACGGCACTCAGTCCGTCATAGATCTCGCTGGATTGAAAGATAAAGCCGTATTCCTTAGCGTGGGAAATGATGTTTTTAAAGAGATCTTCGGTAGTGGACATATCGATAATTGGTGCTGTCGTTAAATGATTGGCAAAAATAGCAATTTGATAGCAGGTTTTGACAGGTAAAGTAACCGATGCTTCGACAGTGCATTATGCGATCAAGGGTCCAGGTCCCTACCGACCGTTC
>JBEGUX010000102.1:0-4431 GCA_041178685.1 Bacteroidota bacterium | reverse complement strand
ATGTGATTTGAGTTGTGTGTTTCGATTCATGGTGTTAGGTGATAAAAAGGAAAGACTCACTACACCGGTTTTCGTTGAACGGCGAAGCGAGGATATAAGGACAGAAAAAAACGTGGAGAGTAAAGTTATGTTCACGCGATTGTTTCTGAGAGTGAGGTGGTTTGTTGGTTAAGGCTCTTTTGTACGGTAAAACCCTCGAAAGAGTTATTACAAGTTTGGGAATTTATATTGGGCCAGTCAAGGGCGAGTTGTCAACCGATTGTTAAAAACTCATGACCTTGAACGTGGAATATGCTGATTTTGATCACCCCAAGATGAAAAAAAGTTAAAGCGAATGCAATCAATTGCACCCTAAATCTTACTGTATTTTGGCCAACAGTACTTTTTGATTGGTGAATGAAAAGCTCAAAAAAGGCCAGATCATGGAAATGGGGAAACAAAGAAACAATGGCAATCTTACAAAGTAGTTGTGTTCACCCAGACAACCTAACAGCGCCATAAGTGACGAATTGTCGCCTATCAAGTACCGTGCCGAAAACAAGAGTCCGGGCGACGAAAATTGTAGCGAAGTTAACAATGGGACTATCAAGGATTGTGCCAGTTTTTTTAGTCGGGAGTCGGGGGTCGCACTTCGGCAGGCTCAGGGTTCGCAAAAGAACTGCTGACCGCCGACCCAGGACCATCGACTCAGGGGTCGCAACGGGGCTGCCGACTGCCGACCGCCGACTACTGACCGCCGACTGCCGACCGCCGACTACTGACCGCAGACTACTGACCGCTGACTGCTGACCTTTGACCGCTGACTAAGGACTACCCTAAAATCCAACATTCGCTCCCACCTGAACCGTAGTCAGCTTACCCTGGAAGTAGGGCTGGGAATAGACCTCGTCCATGGGTCCACTGTGGTCAGTAACCATCACCGAACCGAACAACCAGGCACCGGTTACCACCTGGTACCGCGCCCGGAATTGGAGGTCGGTGGCCGACCAAAGCACGTCGTCCATAAAGGGTAATCCCTTGCCGGAAGTGGCCGTTCCGGACTGCCCGGTGTAGGCGTACTCCTCCCCTTTTTTAGCCACCACCACCGAGCCCTCTAACCATAATTTGGGGAGCGGCTTGTACCCGATAGCGGCATAAACTTCTTGCGCATTATCGCCCAAATAGTGGCCCATGTTAAAGCTGCTGGAGGCATAGTCGGCTGTTGGAATATAGTGACGGTAGGTCACCGGACGGGTAATGGTGTACTCGGCCGTGAGGAAGAGATTTTGTACAAAAAGGTTGCTGATCCTACCTCCTGCTTTGAATGAAATGAAGTTGGATTGACTGTCTTTATCCAATGCTTCACCCAACGCTAACTCATCAATAAATAAGCTCGCATACAAATGCACATTGCGGATATTGCGGCTGGAAACGTTAAAGAATAGCTGGGAATTCTGCCCTAGCTGATTACCCAGATTGGAGTAGCCGTTCAACGACCTATCCACCGACTTGTAAAACAGAAAAGGGATTAGATACGCCGGATTAACCCGATTGTCACTATATACTATAGAGTTACCGATAGAAAACCGGAATTGGCGGAAGGGCCGGAAAGTAAATAGGTTTGCCGCCATATACTTGGGCCGCAATACATACCGGTTGGTCGATCCGTTACTATATATATTGACACTGTCAATGACATCGGATTTCAACCACGCATGGAAATAGTGAAAGTCAAGCCATCGCACAGGCTGCAACTCCAGCTTTATAGCAGGATAAACAGGTGCACGTCCGGAAAGGATGTTTGCTCCGTTATAATTGTCGCCCCAAGCCAGCTGATCCATCGCCACCCCTACTTTTCCCCATTTCCATCCGTACGATATACCTCCGCGTGATTCATCGTAATCACCACCACCATCGGCATTGGGCTTGTAGTTGGAAGTTTGGAACTGATTAAGATAGTCGGGGGAAGTGAGCCGAATGCTCTCCTGTTGGTCGCGCAGACTGGCATAAAAACTCAAGCGTCCGACAGAACCCGCGACTTCTGCCCCATTCCATCTACGATGGAAAGTTCCTGAATCGTTAGACCATAGACTATAACCCAAAATAGGTTTTGCCTGAAAGTCAAAAAGACTGTCTTTATAATAGTAGCCCAGCCACTCTAAACCGGAAGTGCGATCCTTGCCTTCCGGCAAGGTATGCACATAGGCATAGTAATATTGCTCCAGCTGTTGCTGCTGACGGTTATTCAGCAAGTCTTTTTGCTGGCGCGCATCCTCCAATTTGTCGATGATAAACTCACGGGAATACGGCTTTACAGCACTATTGAGTTCTATGGCGCCGCTACTGGCGAGCTCGTCTAAAAAATCATACAGATCGATGTTGGAAAGATGCTGCGCGGTGACAACCTGAGCAGCAAGCAGTAGCACTACAACTAATCGCTTCATGGCAACGGTGAGTTTTAGATACCGACCGTTTCTAATGAAAGCCATTACAAAACAGCCGGAATAAATCCGTGCTACGAAACAGGAAGGTAAAAGTTATGATGGATGAAAGGAGCTCGAACGGCTACTTAGAGCGCGCGCGCTTGAATACGATGTTGGTGGCAGCCTTGAAAAAATAGCGCAGATCCGTTAAAAGAGGACTTTTCTCGTAAGATTCGAGGTAACGCATTTCGGAATCCTGAATCTCCTCAATTGTTTTCGGCATATCGGCATAAAAAGGAGGAACAAGACCGGGCTTATGCAGATTCCTTCTTTCCTTCAGAGCTTCACTGTATAATGATAAGTACTGCTCAGAAAGCGGACGTACGCCAACGAGTTTGAGATCGCCGGTAAAATAATTCCAAATCATCGGTAATTCGTCGAGCCAATATTTACGTGCGATACGGCCGAGCGTGGAAACGCGAAAATCATTTTTCAACTTACCGCCATCAGCAAGATTGTTTTGCTGATATACGTAGTGCTGAATAAATTCAGAGTATGCGTGCATGGTACGTACCTTGTAAACACGGATGACTTTTCCGTTTTTACCACTGCGGCGCATACAAAAGATCGGACCGTAATTCTTTTCGTAATCAAACAATGGTGCCTTTACTTTTCGCGCAACGAGGTACAACAAGCCATTGATAAACTTTTGATCAACCACTTCAAATCCTGCGGCATATAAACGTCCGAGCGCTTCGGTCTTAGACATCGCCTTATCGCGATCACCAAAGATTTTACGCAATACCCTGGAGGTGAGTGGCAATTTCGGAAGAACGCGCTTGATAAAATAATCCGAAAAAAGGAGACCGTAATTTACTCCGATAGGATAGCTTTTTAAAATTCTCTTTTTTCGGAAATACTTCGTTTCCAGACAAACAACAAATGTTCCATTATCATCCAACCGGCGATTGACCTCCGAGAGAAATCGATTCAATTCCAATACATCGTTCATCTGTTTCAGATTAACAACCGCAGAGGGTGTTAATGAAAAAAAGTTGACGCTATCAATAATGGAAGTGCGGAGAATGTAGGTGTTTTTGGCGGTTAGATTGACGTGACGTGCAATGAATGTACGCACAGCGCGTTCCATTCCGCCGAACTTTTCAAAATGGGGACGAGGAGCAAATCGTCGCTTCTTACCATCGGGCTTCAATGCAACAGCAGCATTTCCGGACAGACTGCTCTCATTGCTAAAACGCAATTGCATCCTGCGGCCAAAACTGTTTTTATTGAGTTGTTTTCCCATTACAAGCAGCGCAACACTAAAATCAGACCGATTGAAATTTCCGGTTTGAAATAAAAGCGATTTACACTATCGCCAACTGAACAGTGATGCTACTACTTAATCGATGTAGAGCAATGAACAGTTTCCGAAGTGTAAGAAGTGAACCGTTTCTGCTGCTTTACTCCCGGCTGCAAGAGTGTGTGCTTCATGTTAAGCCGAAAAAAAGCGTAAGATTTTGTCTTCTTTGTTCGCAAATGCAATATAAGGATTGACAGCTGAATTGCAAATTTTTTTTGGCCAAAAGCCGCTACTGTTGCAGCTTTCAGAGGGTGTCGTTAACGCCGGTTAAAAATCAGACAGGCTGATTGACCGATTTTTCTGAGGAAAATCAAATGAATGGGTAAGGGATGCAACACTACTTTACTGCCTGAAGCAACAAGCCGGTGAAGTGGTTAGCGCAGTCGATTTTGTCGCGTAAAAGGTGTTCGCGGGCCGCTTTCGTCCTTGCTAAGGTTCCTGGTACATCCAATAGCAATTCGTTGACGGTATTGAAAAGCCGCTCAGTGTCATTGCTTCGGATTCCGTAAGAAAGTCCGTAGTTTTCGAGGTCCTTTAAATAGCTGATCTCCCCTACAAAATCGTTGAATCGGATGGCCGGTATACCTAAAACTGCCGCCTCCGCAGCCATCGTCTGGCTATCACCTATATATAAGGAAGCAAAAGCCATTGCATGGTGGATGTTCA
>JBEGUX010000101.1:0-8490 GCA_041178685.1 Bacteroidota bacterium | reverse complement strand
GCCAGCTACCGAAGGCGCAATTATTCAGCAAGGCGAAAGTATCGACATCTTCTTGAAGTAATCCGCCATTAATAGGCAAGAAAATCGTAACTTCGTTTCCGGTTTATGAAATCTGTTTTTTCACTGATCATTTCCTGTTGTTCTCTCCTGCTTTGTTTCGAAGTAGCCGGACAGGAAGTTCTTATTCCTTTGCGTGGAAATCCTTTACTGAAACAAGCTACAACAGGACTAACAGGAGCAGTATTACGCAGCAATTCTATAGACACTTTACCTCTGCCGTTCAACGATGACTTCTCCCGTGACGGTGTCTATCCACAAGCTGATCGCTGGATAGATAGTGGTGCGTTTGTGAATTCAAGCTTTCCCATTAATCCAATTACAATTGGAGTTGCCACGCTCGATGGATTAGACAAGTTTGGAAATCCTTATAACATCAACTCCGGAACGAGTTCACCGGCAGATTATCTTACCTCCTTGCCTATCGATCTTGCAGGAAATGTAAATGACACTTCCGTATGGTTAAGTTTCTTTTACCAGCCTCAGGGATTGGGTGACGCTCCGGAAGCCGGCGACTCACTTGTCGTTGAGTTTAGAGACACTTCCGGCAACTGGAATTATCAATGGTCAGTACCCGGTCGCGAAGACACCATTTTCCAACGTGTAAACCTCCGCGTGAATAACCGAATTTATTTATATCGTGGATTTCAATTTCGTTTTTTCAATTACGCTACTGTGAATGGAAATCGTGATCACTGGAATATTGATTACGTCATCTTGCGAACCAATACCGTTGCCAACGATTCCATTCGTGACAATGGATTTATTCGTCCACGTTATTCCTTGCTGACCGAATACCAATCAATGCCCTATTCACATTACAAGGAATTGGCCAATCCGGTCAATGCAATGGTAACCGCCATCACTGATTCGATCCGCGATATCAATTACGGCCCGACATCATTTATTTATACTTCCACCATCACGGACCAGTTTGGCAACTCACTTTTCGCCTCCGCGCCATCCTCTCTTCCAGGAGCTTCTAACAGTATTACTACATTTAACACCTCACTCAATAATTTTTCTTTTCCGGTCACCACTGCTCGCAGTGCTGAATACGTGATGAAGAATTACGTTACCATCACCGGTGCACAATCCAATCTCTATAACGACACGGTCAAATACAAACAAGTATTTGATAATTTCTACGCTTACGACGACGGATCTGCTGAGTTGGGATACGGTGTTACCGGAAACTCCGGCGTGAAGATGGCCTATAAGTTTGATATTAAAAAAACCGATACATTACGTGCCGTTGACATTTATTTCAATCCAACGGGTGTTAATGTTTCGACAAGTCTTTTTCAATTAGCCGTATGGGATAATGTAAGTCCGAGCGGCAATACGGAAAATCTGTTGTACCGCGAGATCAATCAGCGTCCACAAAACATTGACAGTTTAAACGGATTTGCACGTTACACTCTAGATACAATGCTGGTTGTTCAACCCGGTCCGTTATGGGTGGGTTTTATCCAAAATAGCGCATCTTTACTGATTGGCTTAGGTCTGGATCGAAATACGGATAATCATCAAAACATGTTTTATCATGTGGATGGATATTGGTATGCTTCTACAATAGAAGGTTCCTGGATGATGCGACCTGTATTTGGAGATACATTAGCAGGACCAATCGGCATCAACGAATACACTAAATCAGATGGACTTCAATTTACAGTGTATCCGCAGCCGGCAGCCGATTTCATTCAACTTGCCATATCCGAACAATTTTCCGAAGGTGATTTGTATTATGATTTGTTTGACTTACGCGGACAGATATTAAGCAGTGGATATTATTCTCAACCAATTGATACGCGTAATTTGTCGGCGGGATGTTATTTCCTTCGTGTTGCTGACAAGAAACGTTTGTTGCAAGGCACCCAACTTTTCACGATTCAGCGCTGATCGATTCATGGATCAACCTAATTGCTTACTAAAAACGAATGACCTCAACTCCGGATCTTGACACTATTGATCACGATGAACTCTTTGAGCACCATCGGATCATTGTGGATAAAGGTCAGGCTCCATTACGCGTCGATAAATTTTTAATGAATCGCCTGGAAGGCGTTTCACGCAATCGCATTCAACAAGCATGCGATGCCGGCTGTATTCTCATCAACGGAAAGCCTACAAAGTCAAGTTATAAAGTCCGTCCGCTCGACCAAGTGCAGGTCGTGCTGCCGGAACCCGTGCGTGAGTTTGAATTGTTGCCGGAAAATCTTCCGATCAACATTGTCTATGAAGATGCAGATGTGGTGGTACTCAATAAAGAAGCCGGCTTGGTTGTTCACCCGGGTGTAGGCAATTACACCGGAACATTGATGAATGCGTTAGTCTTCCATTTTGAAAATCTACCCGCCAAAGCGGATGCTTTACATCGTCCCGGTTTAGTACATCGAATCGATAAAAACACTTCCGGGCTTATGGTCATTGCTAAAAGCGAACGCGCATTGACGGTGCTTGTTAAAGAGTTTTTTGAACGAACAATTGAGCGCAAATATTTGGCGTTGGTCTGGGGCGATTTTAAAGAAGAAACAGGAACCGTCACCGGCAATATTGCTCGTAGTTTAAAAGACCGTCGCGTGATGACCGTATACGATGATCCTGCAATTGGTAAGCACGCTGTAACACACTACAAAGTGCTGGAGCGATTTGGATATGTAACTTTGGTAGAATGCAAACTGGAAACCGGACGTACCCATCAGATTCGCGTACACATGCAGCACATTGGTCATCCGCTTTTCAACGACGAGATGTATGGCGGGGATAAAATTTTAAAAGGAACAACCTTCACCAAGTACCGGCAGTTTGTAGAAAATTGCTTTGCCTTATTACCGCGCCAGGCATTGCATGCCGCCACTTTGGGATTCATTCACCCGGCCAGTGGGGAACGGATGTTTTTTGAATGTGAACTTCCACAAGATTTTACCAGCGCGCTGGAAAAGTGGCGTAATTATGCTCGACACATGGGAGCAAACGAACAAGACTAACGTTCGGAAAATTCTGCCGAATAATCGCGGACAACGTTGTACAATGTATCTCTCTCAACTGGAGTTCTTCCACTCTGTTTGATTAAATCCACTAATTGTTCTGTAGACAAAGATGGAGATTGTTCCTCAGCACCGGCCATCGAATAAATCTTAGTAGAGTCATCAATGGTTCCATCCAAGTCATCGACACCGTAGGATTGCAGCAACTGAGCCGTTTGGCGACCAATCATTGGCCAATACGCTTTAACGTGTGGGAAATTATCGAGGTAAATGCGGGATATTGCATAGCAACGGAGATCATCGGTGACATTTACTTCCGGCACATCCGACATTTCATTATTCTGATTACGGAACTTTAACGGTATGAATGTATTAAATCCTTTTGTTTGATCCTGTAATTGACGTAATCGCTCCATATGGTCAATACGGTGATGGAAAAATTCTATGTGTCCGTAAAGCATAGTTGCGTTGGAATGCATACCTCGATGATGAGCTGCTTCATGAATAGCCAGCCAGTCGGCTGATGAACATTTATCGGCGCAGATCTGCTCCCGGATTTGTTCATCGAATATCTCTGCACCTCCGCCCGGAAGTGAGTCAAGTCCGGCTTCGTTTAAAAACTTCAAACCTTGCTCGAAGGAAAGCTTTGCCTTACGAAACATATAGTCCAACTCTACGGCCGTAAATCCTTTGATATGGAGGTCGGGGCGATGTGCCTTGATTTTACGTAAAAGTTCACCAAAAAACTCAAGTGTCATTTTAGGATGAACGCCACCCACGATATGCACCTCTGTTACAGGCTGTCCGTCATAAGCACGCACTTTCTCCAGCATTTGATCAATCGTCAACTCCCATCCATCTTCTCTGTATTTTAATGTTCTGGAATAGGAGCAGAAATTACAGGAGAAAACACAAATGTTGGTAGGTTCAATATGGAAGTTTCGGTTAAAGTAGGTTACGTTACCGTTCTTCTGCTGTCGGACAAAATTAGCCAAAGCGCCCAAAAAGGGAAGTTCAGCATTTTTGTACAGGAAAAGTCCCTCTTCAGGAGTAACCCTGATTCCATCAAGCACCTTATGGGCAATTTCCTTTAACGCAGAAGATTCATGAGAACCAGTCAGGTACGAGTCAATGGTTGATATCATAATTGGAGCAAAAATAATCAATAAAAAGGCCGGAACATCGTTATTCCTTTGATGAGATAACCGAAATCTTTGATCAATTGTTTCTTATAATGTGGACTTTACAATAAACTAAGCCATAAAGTTCATACCAAGTACACAACTCTATCACTAATTTTGCAACATGAGTACAACAGGTCCGATTCGAATTTTACTGGTAGAAGACGAAGAGCATTTATTGGAGGCCATCAAACTGAATCTGGAGCTGGAGGGATTTAAAGTTGTTACAGCTATCACCGGACCTGAGGCTGTACGATTGGCGCGTCAGGAAAGGTTTAATTTGATTGTATTGGATGTGATGCTCCCCGGCTTGGATGGCTTTAGTGTTTGCGAGTCGGTGCGCTTGCACAATGCATCGGTTCCCATCCTTTTCCTTTCCGCAAAAAATACAGCAGAGGATAAAATAACCGGTTTAAAACGAGGGGCTGACGACTACATGAGCAAGCCTTTTAACCTGGAAGAGTTCCTGCTACGCGTTCATGTGTTAGTTAAACGGAGCATGAGCTCAGAGGAGAAGAAGGAACTCGAGGATATTTACCGATTTGGTCCAAATCAAGTGAACTTTCGAACCTATGAAATTGTTGACAAAAGCGGTAAGAGATCTTCATTGACAAAAAAGGAAATTGCCTTGTTAAAACTCTTAATTGAACGAAAAAACGAAGTTGTTTCCAGAGAGCAGATGTTAGAAACTGTTTGGGGCTACGATATCTATCCTTCTACCCGGACAATTGATAATTTCATTCTTGCCTTCCGGAAGTATTTTGAAAAAGACCCTAAAAACCCTGATTACTTTCACTCCATCCGTGGTGTGGGCTACAAGTTTGTACACCTCCATTAACCCTCAATTAATCGAATTTCGCCAAAATTTCATAATAAGGACCATTTTTATATCTTAAATTGCATAATTAAATACCTCACCTACCTAACTAATACTATGAAAAAATCACTACTTGCCCTTGGTATTGCTCTTTTGTCGCTCTTTTCATTCGGGCCGCAAGCCTTCGCCAATAGAAATTGTGGTACCATGGATCACCTGAACCAACAACTGCAGGCAGATCCAACTTTGCAACAAAAAATGCAAGATATTGAAAACCAGACTTCTGCATATGTTGCACAACAAATCTCAAAGAACGGAAACAGAACTGCTGCAGTAATTACAATTCCTGTTGTTTTCCATGTCATTTATAACACTACAGCCCAAAATATCTCTGATGCGCTTTGTCTTGCTCAGCTTAATCAATTGAATCTTGATTTTGCCAAGCTGAATAGCGATGCCAGTAGCATCCCATCTATTTTTACTGGTGTTGCAGCTAACACCAATATCCAATTTTGCATGGCACAGCGTGACCCGAGTGGCAACCCAACCACCGGTATTCAACGCCGTCAAACAACGGTTACTTCTTTTAGTACCAATAATGCCATGAAGTTTTTTGCTAATGGCGGTTTGGATGCATGGCCGGCTTCCTCTTACCTAAACGTTTGGGTATGTAATATGGGCGGTGGAATTCTCGGTTATGCTCAGTTCCCGGGCGGATCTGCATCAACGGATGGCGTTGTGTTATTGTACAATTCTGTAGGTAGTGTTCAAACGCCTGGTTCCGGTGCTCCATATAACTTAGGACGTACCGGCACGCACGAAGTTGGTCACTGGTTGAACCTCCGCCACATCTGGGGCGATGCAAGCTGTGGTGATGATCTTGTAAATGACACACCAGTCCATAATACTTCAAACAGCGGTTGCCCTGCATATCCTCACTATTCTACGTGCAGCGGTAGTCCGGTTGAAATGACTATGAATTACATGGATTATACATATGATGCTTGTATGTATATGTTTACCACCGGCCAGTCAACACGCATGAATGCTCTTTTTGCAAGTGGTGGCGCGCGCGCGAGCTTTCTTAATTCTCTTGGTTGCGTACCTCCATCAGGCTGTGGAACACCAAGTAATTTAACTGCAACCAATATCAGTGGAACCGGAGTTACTTTGAATTGGAGTGCAGCTGCTAATGCTACCAGTTACAATGTGCAGTATTGCGTTACCGGAACTACCAATTGTGTCAGCACGACTAGTACCGGCAACTCTATTACATTGAGTGGCCTTACTGGTGGTACATCATATACTTACAGCATTCAGGCTGTTTGTTCCAGTGGAACCAGCACAACTGTAACCGGAACTTTTGCAACGTTGGCAACTTCTTGCGGTGATGCTACCAACTTGACAGTAGGTTCTATCACCTCTACTACGGCAGCCCTCTCCTGGACAGCTGTTGGCGGAGCTTTAAGTTATAATATACAGTATAAAACCAGCACTGCAACAACCTGGACGACGGTTACTTCTACCACATCTTCACGCTCATTGACCGGCTTATCACCAAGCACCACCTACAACTGGCGAGTTCAAGCTGTTTGTAATGGCCTTTCAGGAATCTATTTAGCAGGAACAGACTTTACTACGTTGGCTCCTTCTTGTGGTAATGCTACCAACTTGACCACATCTTCCATTTCTTCTACCGGAGCAACGCTCAACTGGACAGCGGTCAGTGGCGCAACTAGCTACAACATTCAGTACAAAACCAGCACAGCAACGACCTGGACGACCGTCACTTCTACTACAAACAGTCGTGCGATAACAGGATTAACAGCAGCTACGACCTACAATTGGCAGGTTCAGTCTGTTTGTGTTGGTGCGAGTGGCACCTACGTAGCAGGTCCTAATTTCACCACAAGTGCTGCTTCTTGTACTGATGCGTTTGAATCAAATAACTCCCGTTCAGCTGCCAAGACTGTGCCATTAAATACTGATGTAACTGCGTTAATTTCAACTAGCAGCGACCGCGACTGGTTTAAATTTACCACCGTTTCGCCTAATACCAATATCAGAATCACATTAACCAACCTGCCATTTGATTATGATATTAGACTATACAATTCCAGTGGTTCAACCCTGGCTACTTCCGCTAATGGTTCAACCCTTAGTGAAACTATTATCCGCAACACTACGGCTGCTGCCTCCTATTTCATTCAAGTTTATCCATACGGCTCTACGAACTTCAGCTCTACGCGCTGCTATACGTTGCGTGTAAGCGTTGGTAGCACCGCCTTCCGTTTAACGGATAACGGTTTAGTTGAAGAAAATATGGAAGAACTTACCAAAGAGTCATTTGTGTTGTATCCGAACCCAACACAGAATGAGGTGAACGTTTTATTCAATGCTTCAACAGCACGTAATTTCAACCTCAACATCTTTGATATGGTGGGCAAGCAAGTCTATAGCCAATCACTGTCAATGGAAGAAGGTCAGAATAAATACAACATCAATCTGGCCGATCTTAGCAAAGGCATCTACTTCGTTGAACTCATTAACAACGAAGAGCGCCAAGTTAAAAAGCTCGTCATCGAGCGCTAATCCTAAATGTTATTACAAAAAAGGCGGTCAATTGACCGCCTTTTTTTTGCTCATTTATCAGACTATCTATTTCTGATTTTTCGGCAATACGAAATCAATGGAAAGGATATATTGCATATCCGAAGGCTTACCAGAGATAGTCCCAGGTTTCCAGGCCGGCATAGCCTTAACAAGTCGGATAGCCTCTGCGTCGACGGATGGATACAAATTATTTAGTACGCGGACATCCGATAATTGTCCGTCTCTACCCACTTTAAATCCAACGTAGGATTTACCCTGCACTCGCGCGTTGTTGGCGTCTTTCGGAAAAACCAGGTTAAAGTCGAGGTACTTTTGCAAACTATCAGCGCCGCCGGGAAACTCAGGCTGCGTTTGCTGAATACTGACTCCATAACCTTTAGCAGGTTTAGTTGTCGTCTGTGCTTGAAGGCAAGTGGGAGCTAATAATCCCGATACACAGATGAAAAAAATCGTTTTCTTCATAGCTATGGTCGATTTACGAGATAGTTTAAATTCTTATCCCTGGTAGCCCATTTCACCAGGCTTAATCTCTTTCGCAAATCCGGCCGAAAGGTTGCGTCGATCGTTATCAATGATAATCTGATGCAGTCTTTCTACAACATGCAATGTTGCCGGACAATAGGAAATGTTTTGCTTGTGCGTTCCGCTAATGTACAACTTGAACTCCTTGTTGTGCGTATGTGGAAATCCACGGCAATCCATCGGACGAACCGGATAAATGCTGCACTTCTTATCTGCTTTTAAGAACTGACAAGGCGTTTTACGGTTCATATAATCGCCCGTATCATCTTTGTACAGGTATTTATCGAAATATTGCTCGAAAGTCATTCCC
>JBEGUX010000100.1:0-2967 GCA_041178685.1 Bacteroidota bacterium | reverse complement strand
TTCGGACAAAATCCTTATCGTCTTTCTCATCCTTGTACATTTCAAAAATCTCAATGCGACCGGTTTCATAAAATTGACGAACCGTACGATTGACCATACTTACAACAAAAGACAAATCTTCAGCCCAAAAAATATTTTCTTCTTCGATGTGATGTAACATCACCTCCGACTGCTCAATGTATTTTTTGACGGTCTCCTGCATAAACTGTTTTTCATCGATAGTTTCCGCGGTTAAAATTGCACGGAATTCAGGAGATCGTTTGATTTCAAAAAACAATTTACGTACTAATTCATTGTCCTTTTGCCAGGATGTTTTCCAATGCTTACGGCTGCCGGTGAAAACGCTGTTTTCAGAAAGTGCTTTTACGAATGAGAACTGATAGATACGCAGCCGCGCCTTGAGCTCATCCTGATCCGGAAAATATTTATTCTGCAATTCTCCCGCATCCGATTTGTCGGCATCAGCGAGTTCAAGAATAAATTGAAGTAAATAAATGTAGAGTTCGTGTACTTTTTCAACACTTCGAAAAAGTTCGCGCTCTGCAACGGCAAGATCTTTCTTATCGGATTGAAAATAGGCATACAATGCTTGAAGCACTTTTACCCGGAGTTGCCTTCTGCTGAGCATAGGACGATAGAGCTATTGATAAGAAGAACGAATGAACGAATTAACTAAAAAAATGAGGCAATCGATTATTTGCGGGCAGCTACAATACGCTCTTCGGCAATCATCTTTGCGGCAGCAATCGTGGTGATCCCATCTTTCTTGGCCTTACGGATGATTTCAAGTGTAGTATCGTAAATTTTACGCGCCTGATCCATTGCCTGATCACGATTATAACCATTCAATTCAGAGTAGACATTAATCAATCCGCCGGCATTGATTAAAAAGTCAGGTGCCCATAGTATGCCTTTCTCTTTCAGTTGCTCTCCATGTAATACTTCTTCTGCCAACTGATTATTAGCAGCACCTGCAACTATGGAACAGTTGAGTCGACTAATATTTTCAGAATTCAACGTTGCACCAAGAGCACAAGGAGCGTAAATATCCATTTCCTGGTCGTAAACCTTTTCAGGAGCAATAGCAACCGCACCGAATTGCTTCACCATGGCTTCCACACTATCTTTATTGATATCGGAAACCATAACACTTGCGCCTTCTTCGGCGAGCATACGGACAAGATTTTGACCAACATGACCAACACCTTGTACCATAACGCGTTTTCCTTTGACGCTATCGTTACCCCAGAACTCGAGCGCTGAGGCTTTCATTCCCATAAAAACACCGAAAGCTGTTACCGGAGATGGATCTCCACCGCCGCCCAAACTTTCAGGAAGACCTGTTACGTGCTTAGTGGCTTCGCGCACACTGACCATGTCAGAAGTAGATGTACCTACATCTTCAGCAGTGATGTAACGTCCGCCCAAAGACTCAACGAACTCACCGTATTTGCGAAACAACTGCGGAGTCTTCTGTGTTTTAGAATCACCGATGATAACCGCTTTGCCGCCTCCCAGTTTAAGACCGCTTATTGCTGCCTTGTAGGTCATCCCGCGGGAAAGTCGTAGGACATCATTAATGGCCTCAGCTTCTGAGGTATAGTTCCACATACGAGTGCCGCCAAGAGCCGGACCAAGAGTAGTATCGTGAATGGCGATAATTGCCTTTAAACCGGTAGCTTTATCAAAACAGAAAACCACTTGCTCATGCCCTGCAAAAGACGGATGACTCATCACCCCTTCAATGCCAGTTTTGGTCTCCTTAATATCTTTAATCTCTAACATACAAATCCGTGTTAATTACCTTTGCTCCCAAATCGTTGGAGCGGCGCAAATGTAGGCTTATTTTTTGAGGCGACCAACACCCATTTTAACCACTGATAATGAGGTCTTTAGCACGACTAAATAAGTACTTTTTCCGCTATCGCGGACACCTTATTCTGGGTATCCTGTTTGTGGTCCTGCAAAACTTCGGTGCCATCTACCCTGCCCAGGTTGTTCGCGAATCACTGGACGAGGTCATTAACTACCTTAAAAACAATCCATTAAGCGAATCATCAACATATATTACTGATCTTGTTTTCCGATTTTTCCTGCTCATAATTGGCGTTGCCTTTCTGCGTGGATTATTAATGTTCCTGATGCGCCAAACTATCATCGTCATGTCGAGAAGAATTGAGTACGACATGAAAAATGAAATCTACGACCAATATCAGCGGCTTAGCCTCTCTTTTTACCGCCGAAATAACACCGGTGACATGATGAATCGGATTTCAGAAGATGTCGGACGCGTTCGCTCCTATTTCGGTCCGGCGGTTATGTACTCGATCAATCTTGTCGTACTGTTTATCCTTATCACAGTAAGCATGTTCAACGTTAATCCGAAATTAACATTGTATGTGTTAGCGCCGCTGCCATTGCTCTCCATTTCGATTTATTACGTAAGCGAGATTATGAACCGGAAGAGCGAACAGGTGCAAGAGCAACAAAGCCGGCTGAGCACGTTTGTTCAAGAGGCATTCAGCGGCATCCGTATACTTAAAGCTTTTTCTAAAGAAGAGGCTTTCACACAAAAGTTTGCTGAAGAAAGTCAAGATTACCTGAAACGAAACATGTCACTCGTTCGGGTGAATGCGTTGTTCTATCCACTTATGTTATTGCTGGTTGGCATCAGTACGGTATTGGTTGTTTTTATAGGTGGCAAGGAAGTTTTAGCCGGAAGAGCAACTACCGGAAACATTGCTGAGTTCATCATCTACGTAAACATGTTGACATGGCCGGTGGCATCACTCGGCTGGGTGACCGCAATCATTCAACGTGCTGCTGCTTCGCAGCAACGCATCAATGAATTTTTAGAATTGGAACCGGAGATCAAATCATTTTCCGATACAGAGATTCCATTTAGCGGGGCAATCGAATTTAAAAATGTGAGTTTCACATACCCAGACAGCGGCATTAAAGCGCTGG
>JBEGUX010000099.1:0-2674 GCA_041178685.1 Bacteroidota bacterium | reverse complement strand
ATGTATATCAAGCCGTGAGAGTACTTGTCGGACACGCACTTCGTAGTCCCAGGCTTGTTCTGCATCCATACGAGCAGTAACCGTCTCCAAGCGTCGGTGATCAAAATGATCCGGATCGGTCGATTGTTCTTCCAGCAGCAGTTCGTATTCTTTAATCAGCGACATGATAGGCTGATCGCTGCTAAAAAGTATTTCAGAAATTGTTTTATCCTGGTCAAAAGGCGGTTCCTGTTCCAGATAAATTATCCGGGTATCTTTACGGACTGAAATGGTACCGCTGTCGGCAACATCAATTCCTGCGAGAACACGCAGCAACGTAGATTTACCAGTTCCGTTGCGCGCCACCAACGCCACTTTCTCTCCTTTCTGTATACCAAAATTGAGATCACGAAAAAGAAGTTTGTCACCGTATGATTTAGTGAGCTGTTCAACAGAGATGAGATTCACGAAACGAGTTTGTATTGATGCTGTGATAAATTACAACGATCAATCTTGCGATTTTTCACCGACAAAACCATCGGTCTGGTATTTGAAGAGAACATTGAAAGTGGTGAGCGAACCGTAGCAACGTGTAACATACTGCTGCATGTTCACCTTATCCTCTTCCGTCAATTTTTCATTGGCATTAATACGCTGTTCGAGTACGCGCAATCTATCGCGCAACATTACAATCTTATTGAAGAATACATCAATTGGAACTTCTTTGGGCTTCAACGATGTATCGCCAGGTTGAAGAACCATCTTTCCGCCGGTCCATTTATTTCCTATTTCCACCCGTTCCTGCATATCAGAATATTTACGAATGATGTTAACGAGCAAGACTTCAATATCTGCAAGCGATACGAGATCGTTATCCATGTCGTTGGCATCGATCACTTCCATTCCATCATAGGTGCGTTCAACTTCACGCATTCCATGCTGGATAAAGGTGATCATATAATCTTCCGGTTTAACTTGAATAACAACACCCTCACCGTATTGGGGATGACGAACCCGTGATCCGATTCCTAAAGAGATGCGCATATCTTTTATATTTCTATCAAAAATACCAATTCAGCCCATGTTATTCATGATAATGTGAACGTGTTTTTCACCGAACAGCCGTTAATAGTGGTTAAAATGTGTCACACTATTGTCAAGTAATGTTAAACCCACAACATTCAAAATAATCACTCGTTTAGTGTATATAGTTTAGTGTTCATGTTTTCGTGTGGGGGGCCGTCGGTATGAAAACCGACGGTTCTTTTTTTGTCTAAAAGTCCCCTGATTTTCTTATCTTCGCGATCTAATAACCTAGTTTTCACATCAAAATGGACGATCATCCATGGTCAGCGTCGAAGAAAAAGAGTTGCTTGCCGAGCGATTGGTCACGCGCAACCTCTATAAGCTGAAGCAGCTCACAGCGCTTGTTCAGCCGGAAGAGCTTGCCGAGCTGATCAACACGTCCAAGGAAATAGACTCCACCAAAGTTTTTCAGGTGCTTGATGCCGAAAAGGCTGTCAAGACGTTCGAACACCTTGATTTTGATATTCAGGTTGAACTATTACAGTCGTTTCAGGTCGACCAGCTTTCCAGTACGCTTAACGCCATTTCACCGGACGATCGTACGGCACTTTTTGAACAGTTGCCACCGGCAACGCTTCAAAAATACCTTTCACTTCTTTCCGACGAAGAGCGTAAAACTGCGAACCAACTGCTGCAGTATCCGGAAGAATCCATCGGTCGTCTGATGACGCCTGATTTTATTTCGGTAAAAGAAGACTGGACCGTGCAGCAAGTTTTGGATCACATCCGGAATTTCGGAAAAGACTCTGAAACATTGAACGTTATTTACGTAACGGATAACAAAGGTTTTTTACTCGACGATATAAAAGTCCGCGATTTTCTTTTGGCGCCGCTTCAAAAGAAAGTGAGTGAACTGATGGATCATCAATACGCTTCGTTAAACGCCAAAGACGACCAGGAGTCGGCGATTGAAGTCTTTAAGCAAACCGACAGAGTCGCGTTGCCTGTAACGGATTTTAATGGATTGTTACTGGGCATTATCACCATCGATGACGTGGTAGACGTTATCGAGGAAGAGGACACCGAGGATATCCAAAAATTCGGAGGTACGGAGGCGTTGGAAGATGCTTATCTAAAAGTTTCCTTCCGCGAGATGGTGAGTAAACGTGCCGGCTGGCTGATCATCCTCTTTTTGGGTGAGATGCTAACTGCAAGTGCAATGGGATATTTTACGAATGAACTGAATAGAGCTGTCATTCTTGCCCTTTTCATTCCGTTGATCATTTCTTCCGGCGGTAACAGCGGATCACAGGCAGCGACACTTATCATTCGCGCAATGGCGCTTGGTGAATTAACGCTGGAACAGTGGTGGCTGGTGATGCGACGCGAATTACTGTCAGGACTTGTACTGGGTTCTATACTTGGTGTCATCGGATTTCTGCGCATTGCAGCATGGACTTTATTCACCGATATGTATGGTCCTCACTGGATGATGATTGCATTTACGGTGAGCTTCTCGCTGGTAGGTGTAGTAATTTTTGGAACACTTTCCGGTTCGATGCTACCGTTATTATTACGGCGACTGGGCGTAGACCCGGCTATTTCTTCGGCTCCATTTATTGCTACGCTTGTTGACGTTACCGGACTTGTGATTTATTTTTCACTCGCT
>JBEGUX010000098.1:0-6249 GCA_041178685.1 Bacteroidota bacterium | reverse complement strand
TATTGCTTCCTTCATTTATTACTAGTTGAGCATTAGTTTGCACAAAAAGTAAATTAAAAAACACCACTAAGAGTATTTGTTTAAGGTGCATTTTTCTCTATTTTAAAATATTCTTAATTTTATTTTCTCTTTTGTTAAGGTGTAGCACTACCTGCCTTGTTTGCATTGTGTATAACACTCTAATATCCGAAGTTCATTTCGTATTTATTTTTACAAAGCATAAATTCACCTACTAAAAATAACAATAAACGGGATAAAACGAAATTCGTTTTATCCTTGCTTTAATAGCGCTTTATTTAGCTTGCAAAACTCACTCCTTCATCCCCTGTAAACCCAAACGGTTTTTTACGATTGAATCCACTTCGGGAACAACACGCTCTCCAACAGGTTCAAGCAATTCCCGAACATTGTTACGTGGATTTTTGATACGCGGCGAAATAGGATACGCATTCATATCCTCCGCAGGATACGGCTCTAACAATTCCGTAACCTCGTTTAACGACTCAGCACGTAACCAACGCAGCTCGTCAGAACGACGCAGAACAACCGGCGAACGGTGATGCGGTAACTTCTGCAACAATGCATTCGGGGGCGCTGTGATAATAGCAAAAGAATTCACGAGCTCTCCGGTTTCCGGATTAGCCCACGTATCCCAAATTCCCGCCATGGCAAACGGACGACCACTTTTTATATAGACAACAAACGGCTTATCCAATCCTTCATCCTTCGTACCTTCAATGAAGGCATCAGCAATAACTAAGCAGCGCTGCGAACGAATTGGCTTACGAAAAGACGGTTTAGTAATAATTCCTTTTCCTCCTTTATAGTCGGGACTGTTTTCAGAATTTCCATCGCCTTCTGATCGTGCATTAAACAGATACATGCGCTTCTTTGACCACGAAGGACACATCCCGAAAGTAAAAAGCTGTACTTTATTAGGCTCTGTGTTGGTAATCACGGGCGCCAGTGCACCGGGACCTAAATTGTAGTTCGGCTTAAAATAAATCGCCATCTGATCAGCCGTTACATTGAACCGCTTCTCGATGGTTTCTACATTTGATACTACAACGTAACGGCCGCACATTTTTTCTTTAGTTCAAAGTTCAATGTTGGTTCAAAGTTCAATATTGGTTCAAAGTTCAATATTGGTTCAAAGTTCAATGTTGGTTCAAAGTTCGCATAAGTTCAAAGTTCTGTTAATTCAATATTCTGCATTAACATGAAGTACAAGCTTCGCTTGACTTCATGATCTACGATTCTTAATCCAAGCTTGAACCTTGAACTTTGAACCTAAAATCTTGATGAACTTAAAACTAATTATAAACCCTGAACTTATTGTGTCTTCTTCCAATTCAAATACTCCTTAGGATGCTCAGGACGATTAACTTCAGGCTCAGTTAATGGCTCACATTTGGTTAGTGTAGCGCGAAGCTCTTCGGGTAAACGTTGGTACAACTGCGTACCTTCTGTTTTCCATGCCAGCATTTCATCCGAAACATCTTTCACCACTTTAGCCGGATTGCCTACAGCAATTTTACGATCAGGAATTTCCATTCCTTCGGGAACAAAAGTCAGTGCACCAATGATGCATCCCTCTCCTACTTTCACATTGTCCATTACCACTGCATTCATTCCAACCAGTGAATTGCGACCAATACTCGAGCCGTGAATCACCGCACCATGACCAATGTGAGCTCCTTCACGGAGATACACCGTGACACCGGGGAACATATGGATGATGCAATTCTCCTGAACGTTACAACCGTCCTCAATGATGATCTGTCCCCAGTCTCCGCGAATCACTGCGCCGGGTCCGATGTAAACATCCTTTCCGATGATCACATCACCGATAACAACAGCTGTTTCGTGAACGAAGGCCGATAGATCTGCTATAGGACGGAAGCCGTTGAAGGAGTAGAACATTTATTTATGGTTTATTAGTTCAAGGTTTTAAGAACATCAAGAGTTCAATGTTCAAAGTTTAAAGTTCAACGTTGAATGCAGAATATAGAATTAAGAATGCAGAATATTGAATTAACAGAACTTTGAACTTATTTTGAACCTTGAACTTATTTTGAACTTTGAACTTATCTGAACCTTGAACTAGTATTGAATCTTATAAACTCAAACTCTTTCAACAATAACCGCAAAACCCTGTCCGACGCCAATACACATCGTCACCAAAGCATAGCGTTTATTTTGTTCTTGCAATTCAAGTGCTGCTGAACCGAGAATACGAGCGCCGCTCATGCCTAACGGATGTCCTAATGCGATAGCACCGCCATTTGGATTAATACGCGGATCGTTATCAGCTAGCCCCCAAGAACGCGTGCAAGCCAATGACTGTGCAGCGAACGCTTCATTCAACTCAATAATATCCATATCGCTGAAAGAAAGTCCGGCCTTACGTAAGGCGGTATTTGATGCTTCCACCGGACCGATTCCCATTATGCGTGGCTCGACACCAACAACTGCCGACGATACGATTCTTGCCAACGGCTTTAGACCAAAACGCGCTGCTCCTTTTTCGGATGCCAACAAGAGCGCTGCTGCACCATCGTTGAGTCCGGAAGCATTTCCTGCGGTAACGGTTCCTTCTTTACGAAATGACGCCTTCAATTTTGCCAATCCTTCTATTGTCGTATCGCCCTTGATAAATTCATCGTTGTCAAAAATCTTGGGATCGCCTTTCTTCTGTGGAATCTGCACCGGCACAATCTCTTTTGTAAAACGGCCGCGCTGCTGCGCAGCTATCGCTTTTTGTTGACTGTGCAACGCAAAACGATCCTGATCTTCGCGGGAAATCGTATCACGCTCAGCGAGATTCTCCGCTGTTTCGCCCATTGCATCGGTGCCGTACATTTCTTTCAATCGCGGATTTACAAAACGCCAGCCAAAGGAAGAATCGAACATCTGTGCATCGCGACCATAAGGAGTAGATGTTTTTGAAATCACCCACGGCCCGCGCGTCATATTTTCTACGCCGCCCGCAATTACAAAATCAGCATCACCGACCTGAATCATTCTGGCTGCATTCACTGCAGCAGATAATCCGGAAGCGCATAAACGGTTGATCGTCTCGCCGGGCACTTCAATCGGAAATCCTGCCATCAACGCTGCCATACGAGCCACATTGCGATTATCTTCGCCGGCTTGATTCGCACAACCAAGTAGTACATCACCAATTAATTTCGGATCGAGTGAAGGATTACGACGGAGAAGTTCTTTTAATACGACTACCGCCAAGTCGTCGGTGCGTACCGGCGCCAGCGTTCCACCAAAATTACCGATTGGTGTTCGGATAGAATCTATGATGTATGCAGCTGTCATAATTTGTTGCTTCAAACTTCCCACGACTTAGAGGTACGATATACAGTACCTTTAAAAAGCGCTACTTTTTTATTTTCCTGATTGGTAATTACAATAGTATAGATGGCGATCTTTTCAGTTAAAGAAACTTCCTCCGCTATGGCAACAATCTCATCGCCTTCTTTCAAGGCAACTGTATGAGAAATGGAAGTCTCCACCGATACCGCTTTTCTGCCGTGACCGTTTGAAGCGAACGCAAGTGCACTGTCGGCCAGCGAATACGTTATACCGCCGTGAGCAATGGCAAAACCGTTAAGCATTTCTTTTCGAATTTTCATTCGCAACACACAACGGCCGGGAACCACCTCCAGCAACTCGATGCCCAGCCACTGACTAAACCAATCGTTGGCGTACATTCGATCAACGACACGCTGGGCTAAGGTTTTCTCAGACATGTTTTCTTCAGGCATGAAATTTCAATCCTTCGTGAGCCATTCGTTTCAACAATACACTCGGACGATAGCGCTCTTCGGCATATTCCTCACGCAACCACTCCAACTCACTGATAATTTTAGCTGCACCCAACTCATCGCACCACTGTAAAAGTCCTTTGGGATAATTTACACCTTTGGTCATGGCAAGGTCTATATCAGCAACAGCAGCAATCTTAAGATAACAAGCATCAGCAGCTTCATTGATCAGCATAGCCAAGACACGATCGACGATGCGGCGACCTCTAACCGGATCTTTATCCGGTTGCGGGATTACCGCATTTGCCGAATAATCAAAATAGCCCATTCCAGATTTGCGTCCGAACCTTTTCGCCTCTACCATTCTTTTCTGCGTCAACGAGGGATGGTAGCGCGGATCGAGATATAACTGTTTCCACACAGTTTCGGTAACCGTATAGTTGATATCATTACCGATGAGATCCATCAATTCAAACGGCCCCATTCGGAAGCCACCAATTTCACGTAGCGCCCAGTCGATGGTAGCCATTCCAACAGCGCCTTCGGGCAAGTCGAGCCATCCTTCTTCATAGATACGAATCGATTCACCGTAGAACGGTCGTGCAACACGATTAACAATAAAACCGGGCGTATCTTTTGCAAGAACCGTTGTCTTTCCCCAACTATCGATCAATGTGCGAACTTCACTCGTTAATTCAGATGAAGTTTGGAGTCCTGGAATGATCTCTACTAAAGGCATCAACGTAGCCGGATTGAAAAAATGCACACCAATACAACGCGAAGGTGCGCGAAGTTCACCGGCTATGGAGGTGATAGAAAGTGAAGATGTATTGGACGCTAAAACACAATTATCAGCAACAATCGATTCCACTGTTTTGAAAAGCGATTGTTTAGCGGAAAGATCTTCTATGATAGCCTCAATGATAATTCCTGCATTAGATAAGCGAGCCGTATCGTCCGTGTAAGTAATTCGTGACAGGATGGCTGCGGATTCATCGGCAGAAATTTTCCCCTTTTCCACCAATTTCTGATAGGTGGTTGCGTGAGAAGCTTGCGCACGCTCTACAGCGCCCGGAAAACTGTCGAAAAGTACCACGCTGTGACCGGCAGCGGAAGCCACCAAAGCTATTCCACTACCCATGGTGCCGGCACCGGCAACGCCTACGGTGGTGGATTTTGAAAAAAGAGGGGTCATAACTCAGACAAAGTTAGAAATTTAGGCGGAAGGCACACGGCCATGCATTTTAGCGAAACATTTGGAAATCAAATCTTCTATTCCTATATTTGCATCCCTTTTGCGGGAAAAAGTATTAAAAACCGCGAAATTCGTTTAAAAAGCAATAGATTACCTCGATTATGGCAAATCATAAATCATCTCTGAAGCGTATCCGTAACAGCGAAACCAAGCGTCTGCGTAACCGTTACCAAGCAAAAACTATGCGTAATGCTATCCGCAGTTTCCGTGAATTGAAGGACAAGGCGGAAGCCGGAAAAGCGCTGCCAAAGTTGGCTTCTATGCTGGATCGTTTGGCTAAGAAGAACGTGATTCACAAGAATAAGGCGGCTAACTTGAAGAGTGAGCTGGCCGTTCACCTGAATCATATCAAATAATAACCAGTTGACGGGTTAAACGTCATAAGCCGCCCTTATAGGGCGGCTTTTTTTTGCTTTCAAAATTCCGCATTCGTTGGATGCAGATATGTTATGATTAGTCCAACTTGCACCCATGGACAAACTGAGCGTCAAGGCATGGGCAGAAGAAGATCGTCCCAGGGAAAAACTCATGACTAGCGGAAGACATACATTAACGGATGCCGAATTAATTGCCATACTGTTTGGTTCCGGTAGCAGGCATTTATCTGCAGTGGAACTGGCTAGACAAGTATTGAGCAGCTGCGATAACGATCTGCAACAGCTGGCTAGAAAAAGTGCAGAAGAGTTGATGCAATTCAAAGGAGTTGGCGCAGCTAAAGCAGTATCATTGATTGCTGCGCTCGAACTTGGTCGGCGAAAAAGTGCGGCACCGCCTACCACTCAACTGAAAATCAATGGAAGCGAAAGTGCAGCAAAATTATTGCAGGAAATGCTGGGCGATCTGCACCACGAAGAGTTTTGGGTGCTGTTTCTTAATCGTGCCAACTTATTAATTGGTAAACAACAAATCAGTAAAGGCGGCATGACCGGCACTGTTGCCGATCCAAAAATTATTTTCCAGCAAGCGTTGCAACACAAGGCAACAAGCATCATACTATCACACAACCATCCATCCGGCAACCTTAAACCCAGTGATGCCGATATCCGGCTCACCAAAAGTTTGGTCGATGCCGGTCGCCTGCTGGAGATCAGCGTACTTGACCACTTGATCATTACACAGAAAGAGTATTACAGTTTTGCGGATGAAGGGAGGATTTAAATATTCAAAATTTAAGATTCAAGATTCAATTGTTCAATCGTTCAATTGTTCAAGGTT
>JBEGUX010000097.1:0-4459 GCA_041178685.1 Bacteroidota bacterium | reverse complement strand
ATCTACGGGGCTTTAGTATTGCGATTAGTTGAAATCAACGCACAACCACTTTTTGTCGCACCACTTGATTTCCGTTTCGAACTTCAACGAGGTAAATACCGGCTGCACAATTTGATGTGTTGAACCAAATGCGTTTTTCCCCCGAGTCGATTTGACCGCTGTAGATATCTTCAACAGTTTGTCCCATGAGGTTCAGCAGGCGAACATCAATTTTTGAACTTGACGTAGAGCTCAATTGAATGCAGGTAAGTCCTTTGGATGGATTAGGATAAACGGTTCCGGCCGTGATTACGGCAGGAAGTTCGGCCAGCGAAGTAGTCCCGGTAACAGTAAACTTCCAATAGCCGAGTGGAGCAGGCATTGGCCGGTTCATTGATTTACCGTTGGTTGCTGTTCCGCGAATATAATAGTAAACTGTGGTGCCGGCCGGTTGTCCCGGGATTGCTGCAGTCCATGAATTGGGAGAAGCGCCGCTCAGCGACATGTTTACAGCGGTATAAGGCAGGAGCGTGTCAGTTCTGTAATAAAGGGTTGCACCGGTGATGCCGGAGCGATGTTCAATAGTTGCATTGATTTGATAATCCGGCAGAGTCGCAGCTTGATCGCGTAAAGGCTGGTGAACAATACGTAACAGGTTGTTCGAGGAAACTTCTTTGGTTATACAATGAATCGCACCGAGCGATGGAATAATTTGATTACAGTCAATACCGCGGATGCGATAGCCCGGCATTGCCTCTTGCCAGATACGAAGTGCAGTAGTATCGTATTGCGGATCGTATGTCGGAACAATGATCGTTTTGTTAACGAAGACAGCGTTGGTGTATGTTCTGTAATCACCTCCAGCATTTGGATATGTATTGTTAGCATCCGGCGGCATAGGAATACGGATGACTTTGTATGGCGTGCCGAAAGAGGAGTTGAAATTATTCAGCACATAGGTGATATTAGAATCGATGTAAGGGCCATCAGAAACTCCGGGAAGATATTCGCCAACCAATAATGTTTCCTCATCCAATAATTTCATGTGCATATCGATATGACCAATTCCGTCATAGGGTAACTGATTCATTTTTATATATCGATTGATGCCCATAAATTGATACATGATGGAGTCAATTTGTTGTTCGCTCTTAGTTGGATTTTCATTGAGGACTAAGCGCGAGGAAAACCCGGTTCCCATACCATCACACATAAAGTTTCCACCCGTATGAACGAGGTCATATGGTGCAGTGGTGGTTTCGTAAAGCGGTAAGCCTTTAAAGGTTGCAATAGCGCGTGAAATAGTGTCGTCTTTTGCACGTGGCCGGTTGTAGATCCAGTCGATCAGAAATAAGGAATCCACATTATCGGTGTAAACATTCCATGGACCATAATCGCGGCACCAAATTGTGTTATAGCCTGTTTGAATGAAATCGACATTGTTGATTGGAACCTGGTTGGCGCTGAGGTTGGCAATAACCTGTGTTGAATCGCTACAGACCACGAGAACTTTTGTTTCAGATTGCGCATAGTTGATAATCTGGCGAACAATATTGGTATAACTCGTCCATACAACAATTAATGCATCAATTTCTTCCCATTCTGCAGATGCTCTGACCGGTGAAGTGGGCGGAGTAACAATACCAAAGGTGGAATTTTGAGAAACGTTTCGAAGAAAATCCGGCATTGCCGCGCGCTCAGCATTGGTAAGCCGATGGTCGGGTTGATCAGCCTTTACACCAGTCACAGTAAAACCGGTTACAAGGAGGAAAAGTAAAATGCGTTTTGTCATAGGTTTATGGTTAATTCAGGGTGAAGATACTATTTGATTTCAAATGGATCGCCGTCTTGTCCAAACGGAAATTGATTTCTAAAATCTACTAAGGATTTTTTGTCAAGTTTTGCCGTGAGCACAGATTCTTCGGATGGCGTTGCTTCAGCAATAGATTCTCCAAAATAATCTAATAATATAGAATCGCCGGAATGATGAATGCCATTCCCGTCTGCGCCGATACGATTTACTGCAGCAACGTAGGATTGGTTTTCAATAGCCCGGGCAGGAAGTAGTTTTTTCCAGGCATTATTTCTTCGTTCCGGCCAATTTGCGACATAGAGCATCAGGTCAAAATCAAAATCAACTGTTCGGCGACTCCAAACGGGAAAGCGCAAATCATAGCAAATCAATGGGAAAATTCGCCAGCCTTTGATGTCTAGTACCATTCTTTCGGTTCCCTGAGTGTACGTTTTTTCCTCGCCGGCGAGCCGAAAAAGATGCCGTTTATCGTAGGATTTAAATGTCCCATCAGGTTGCATCCAAATCAAACGGTTGAAGTAGCTATTATTGCTTTCGATAACCACACTGCCGGTGATGACACATTTATTATCACTTGCCATTCGATGCATCCATTGCATCGTTGGTCCTTGCATCGGTTCTGCAACCAAAGCTGCGTGCATCGTGAATCCTGAAGTGAACATTTCGGGCAACACGATGAGGTCTGTTGATGCTGAAAGCGATTTTATTTTATCCGTTAGTTGACTTAGATTCTCCTCCCTGTTTTCCCAATGAAGAGAGGTTTGTAGTAACGTGATGTGTAATGATTCTTCCATTGTAATTATCCGTTTACACGTTGCAACCGTTCAGCGGCCATCTCCAGCGTTTCGTCTGTTTTCGCAAAACAAAAACGCAAGAGCTTTCGGTCAACAGGCGTTCGGTAGAAAACAGAAGTAGGTATAGCGGCCACACCGTATTCTTTTGTCAAGCGAATGGCAAAGTCGGTGTCTTTTTCCTGTGTGATCGCACTATAATCGAGCAGTTGGAAATAGGAGCCGCCTGCCGGCGTAAAACGGAATGCAGAACCTTCCAGCAGTTTCAAAAAACGATCTCGTTTTTGCTGAAAGAAAGCGGGGAGTTCCAGGTAATTTTTGTTTTGCATAAAATCTGCCAATGCGTATTGTATAGGCGTATTGGCAGAAAAGACGAGAAACTGATGTACGCGACGAAATTCAATCATCAGATTTTCGGGAGCGATACAGTAACCCATTTTCCAGCCGGTCGTGTGAAATGTTTTTCCAAACGAGTAAACGATTAAGCTGCGTTTGGCTAATTCCGGGTAACGCAATACGCTTTCATGCCGCTGCCCGTCAAAAATAAGATGTTCGTACACCTCGTCGCTTAAAATCAAAATATCGGTGCCGGCCGTTACCCGCTCCAATTCTTTCATGTCGTTGTCACTCATAAATGATCCGGTCGGATTGTGAGGCGTATTGATCATGATCATTCGCGTTTTATCCGTGATCTTTTTGCGCACCATCGTCCAGTCGATGTGATTATCGGGAGGTTGCAATTGAACAAATACCGGAGTTCCTCCTGCCAGCTCAATGGCGGGCACGTACGAATCGTACGCAGGTTCTACAACGATCACTTCATCTCCTTGTCTAATTAATGCGGTAATGGCAGTGAAAATAGCTTGCGTTCCACCGCTGGTGATCGTTATCTCAGTATCCGGATTAATAGAAGCGCCGTATAGTGCATCGGCTTTTTCTGCAATAGCTTTACGAAGTGGCAGAATACCTTGCATCGGTGCGTATTGGTTCATGCCCTTTTGCATGTAATGATGCACCATATCAATCAACTCGCCGGATGTTTCGAAGTTGGGAAACCCTTGGGAAAGGTTAATGGCTTTGTGTTCTTGTGCCAGGGCTGACATAATGGTGAAAATGGTGGTGCCGGCCCACGGCAGCTTGGAATTAATGGTCCCGGGATATTGCATAAGCTTGTTGAATCGTTACGGTCAAGGTATAAAAAAACCCGCATAAGCGGGTTTGAAGATCATTACGGGAATATTATAACCAACCCGGATTTTGATTAATCAGTCCTGCTTTGTAGAGCAAGATGGTAATCACGATCATTGCCAGTAATGCAACGCCCAGCAACATGGTCAGTCGCTTGTAGAGCTTTGCCTCTTGCATCAACTTCAATCGTTTGATGATGTTGAAAATAACATTCTCTGAACGATGGAAGGCGCTTTCGTTCTTTACAATATAATCGAAGGCGCCGTACTTAATAGAGTTGACGGCTACTTCAATTTTATCCTGACCGCTGAACATCACGACCTCTGTGTCAGGATGAGACTTTTTAACTTCTTTAAGAATATCGATGCCGTCAAGAGCATCTTTTCCTACCATGTCAAAGTTGTAATCCAAAAAAATAATTTGAGGATCCAGGGAGAGGTTTTTTAAACACTCTTCACCTGAGCCGAAAACATGGATCGTAAAGGAAGGATACTTGCTTAAGTAGTCCTGCAGCATCATCGCCTGTGTCGGATCGTCGTCGACGATGAAGATCGTTTTGATCTGGTTCATGGGTTCAAAAGTAGAAATATTTGTAGAATGACGAAAAAAATCGATAGAAACTTATGAATCAGGCTATTTCTTTAGTCAATTCTTCCATGGCTTTTCTACAAATCCCATCAAATTCCCC
>JBEGUX010000096.1:0-5763 GCA_041178685.1 Bacteroidota bacterium | reverse complement strand
TGCGTGAAAACACCAGCGAAATTCTGGAATTGGCAAATTACAATGTCATCACAGCGTCTAACGGAAAACAAGGTGTTGACATTGCCGTAAAGGAAATGCCCGACCTGATCATTTGCGATATTATGATGCCTGAGCTTGATGGCTATGGCGTTTTATACTTGCTCAGTAAAAATCCTGTCACATCAGGGATTCCATTTATTTTCTTGACTGCAAAAGCGGAGAAAACGGATATGCGTAAAGGGATGACAATGGGTGCCGACGATTATCTGACAAAGCCATTTGAAGAGATGGAATTACTTAATGCCGTGGAAGCACGATTACGTAAGAACGAAATATTCAAAAAAGAGTTCAATAAAAATATCGAAGGCTTGAATGAATTTCTCACCAATGCAAAAGGACTTGAAGAGTTAAATCGACTTTCTACCGATAAAAAAGCACATCATTTCAGGAAGAAAGAGGCAATTTATATGGAAGGCGATGAGCCTTCGGGCATCGTTTTCATTAATAAAGGAAAAATCAAAACCTACAAATCCAACGATGACGGAAAAGAATTTATCACAGGTATCCATAGCGCAGGAGATTTCATAGGCTACAACGATTTAATTGAGAGTTCTGAACATAAAGAATCAGCAGAAGCTCTGGAAGAATGCGACGTTGTAATGATTCCAAAGGCAGACTTTTTCAGTCTACTCTACTCTAACCGCGATGTTGCCGCTAAGTTTATCAAGATGCTATCCAATAACTTGCAGGAAAAAGAGGAGCGACTACTTAATTTAGCCTACAATTCTGTTCGCAAACGGGTAGCTGATGCTTTACTCACTTTACAAAAACGCTATCATGATAATGGTACGCCTCTCCCATTTACAGTTTCAAGGGAAGATCTCGCCAGTATGGTCGGAACTGCAACAGAATCTGTGATTCGAACCTTATCGGATTTTAAAGAAGAAAAACTTATCGAAGTCAAGGATAAAAATATCATCATAGCAAATCAAGATAGATTGGCACGAATGAAAAACTAATGCACAAAAAAAATCCCGGCTAGGCCGGGATTTTTTTTAAGCTAATCCTTACAAAATAGGAATCTCTTTTGCCTTTGGAGCATTGACAGCTTCTTTAGCAATATTAAGTTTAAGCACCCCGTTTTCATAGTTAGCTTTAACTTCGTCCTCCTTAACATTTTCAGGAAGTGTAAATGAACGGGAGAAAGAAGAATAATTATATTCTTTCCGAGTGTAGTTTTTGTCTTTCACCTCTTTCTCTGACTTTTTCTCGGATGAAATTGTCAATACGCCATTTACGATTTTAATGTGAAAGTCTTCTTTTTTCAGCCCGGGTGCTGCCAGCTCAATATCGTAAGCCTTTTCAGTCTCCGACACATTTACTGCCGGTACCCAATCCTTACGGAAGAAATCATCGAACTGTAGGTTTTCGCTTTCGAAGAAATCAGAAAGCAGATTGCGCATTACGGGTGAGTACCCGTTTCCTCTTTTAAGTAGTGACATGATAGTTGTTTTTTAAGAGTTAAACAATAATTATACAGTAAAGATACCCTTGCATCACCCCGCAGTCGATGACGGCAGTCAAACCTTCAAATGATTGACATCACCCAATTGAATACCTATTTACAAGAATACATGAAATAAAAAAGAGTGGCGCCTGAGAAAGCACCACTCTAATTAAACTCTACTATTCAGAAAATAAACAAATGGAAAAATAAAATTTAAACTATTGTTCAGACCAATGGACGATCCGTGTACTTAACAGAAAGTAATGGCAAATCAGATTGATATGCTACCAAGCGTGTAATACTTTGATTAAACAATGAATCGATAAAATGGCGCTCATGCGTAAACAGCACCAGCATATCCGAAGGGTTTTTCTTCAAAAAATACTCTAGTCCTCTTGAAATATTAGTATTCTTCGCGATATATCCTGAAAGCTTTTTATACTTTACACGAGACTTAATCTTTTTGGTCATTCTTTCTACACTAATATCATCGTGTAACAAATGCTTATCATCTACAAATACAAAAGCCAGTTCAGCATCAAAAGTTGTTGCGAAGGGTATTACCATTGAGGCTGCACGAATATTATCATCGTGCAAATCGGTGGCATAAACCATCCGTTTAATTCCATTGAATTTCACTCCTTGTGGAATGGTCAATACTGCACATCTTGCGTCACGGATAACACGTGCCGTTGTGCTCCCCATCAATAAACGTTGTATTCTGGATGTTCCGGTAGAACCAACAACAAGCAAATCCACGCCCTTTTTAAGTGCATATTCAGTGATTTTTTGATGTGCAACTCCTTCAAGCGAAACCGTATCCATCCTCAACTTGGGATGTGTCTTGATTAATTTCTTCGTCAATTTTTTCAATTTACCGGTTGACAACTCTTTAAGCTGCATTCGCGCATCCTTTATTGTCGTCAACGGAGCATCGGTAAACATTGCCGGAACATCGTAAGCATGACCAACAATTAAATGTGCATTGTACATTTCAGCCAATGCGGCAGCATACTCAACAGCATTATTAGCCGTACTCGAAAAATCTGTACTTGCGAAAATTAGTTTCATAATTTATAAAATATAATTGAATCACTGAATTCGTTCACGAAAACTATCTGCCAACGATTCAACAGCTTTTGCCAGTGCATAAATTGCAAATAACATTAGAACAATTGCTGCAAAAAATAGCAGAAAGCCATCTAATCCTTCATTAGCTACTGCAGTTGTAGCTGCATTGGCAAAACTGACAGTAATAAGAAGAATAATGTGGATCAATACGATATTCTTGAACGTTTTCATACGCTGATATTCTATCCAAAAATGAACACAATTACACTTGTTACTGATGACTGAGGTCAGCTTCCAAACTGACATTTGTCATGACCGAAATCCTTGATTTTAGTCAATTTTACCCATATTTAATTATCTATGAATTCCATTCTCGTTCCTGTTGACTTTTCTGATGCTTCAATAAATGCTGCAAAGTTTGCCGCCCGGCTAGCGCGTGATTTCAAAGCAAAAATTCATTTATTAAATGTTTATCATATACCTAATCCTCTTCAAACTCTTCCCATTGAATTAGTAATAACACCCGCCGAACTGCAGGATGCGACACAATCTCAATTAAAACGTTTGGGCGACGAACTAATTCCGTTACTAAATTCCATAAATGATCTCAGTTACTCCAGTCGAAATGGACATTCTGCTCAAGAAATTCTGGATCATGTAAAATATCTGCATGCTGATCTGATAGTAATGGGAACCAAAGGAACTGGTAAATTCTCCGAAAGGATAATTGGCAGTACAGCAGATCGAGTTACTCGTAACAGTATGATTCCCGTTTTACTTATACATGAAAATTGCCCATTTAAAATTCCTATGAACGCTATTTTCGCTGCCGGTGAAAAGAATGAAAATAACGAGTTCAACATAGATTTATTGAAGCAATTAAACCAACAGTATGATACTCAATTTGAAATAGTCCATGTCGCAGAAAACGGCAAAACATTAGATAATGAAACAATTATTTCAATGCTTGAGTCACAGTTTATGGGTTTGCCACACGCCTACCATTTTCCAACAAGCAATAGTATCGAGGAAGGTCTGGAGAAAGAAATAATATCGAATCGGGCTGATTGGCTAATTCTAAGTCACCACCATCGCAGCTTCTTTTCACAAATTTCTGAAGGAGACACCGTAATACAACTTATCCATCATTTTAGCATTCCGATTTTGTGTCTTAATTGATTCATTGAATGTCCCGATATATAATTGTCTACGTTTTATTTGCAACAATTCTTGCACCCGCTGCTTTTTCACAAGATGCAAAAGCTATCGTTCGGCTTGCCGATCAGAAAATGAAAGGCAACAGCTCTTATGCTGTTATAAAAATAACAACGGTAAGAAAAACATATTCCCGGGAAATGTCAGCACGTGTTTTCACTAAAGGAAACGACTTGGCTTTAATAGAAATTTTATCGCCTGCAAAAGATAAAGGCATTAAGTTTCTTCGACGGAATAAAGAAGTATGGAACTGGATTCCCTCCATTGAGCGAACGATAAAATTGCCACCATCCATGATGAATCAATCGTGGATGGGAACTGATTTCACCAATGATGACTTAGTGAAAGAAGCAAGTATAATCGATGATTATCAACACAGCATTACAGGAAAAGATAAAATATCAAATAGAAATTGCCATCAAATTACATTAATTCCACTGCCAACAGCAGTAGTTGTTTGGGGAAAAATTATATTATATATCGACGAAAAAGAAAATATCATTCTAGCGGCCGACTACTACGACGAAGACGGGATTCTTACCAACCACATGCTAGCTTCCGATTTGAAAGTTTTCAGCGGGCGATTGATTCCATCCAGAATGGAAATGACACCAATAGGCAAGCCGGAAAACAAAACAGTTCTGATATACGAAGAGTTGAAATTTGACCTACCCTTAGACGAATCCATTTTTCTTCCCAACACTTTGCAACAGACGAGATGATTCCGCAACTGATATGGCGTAATTTGTCGCGCAACAAACGGAGGTCTATGATCACAATCGCCTCGGTAACGTTTGCGATTGTAATTGCCATATTATTACGCTCGTTGCAGAAAGGTGTTTTTAATCATCTTATCGACAATATTGTAAGCTTTCAGACCGGCTATCTGCAAATTCATGGCTTAGGCTACCAGGCTGAGCCGATCTTAGAAAACAGTTTTGAATTGGATAGCAACGCTATTAAAAAATGGAGTGAAATCGAAGGAATTGAACAAGCTGCTCCAAGGTTGGAGTCATTTGCACTTGCTACTGTCCATGAAAGCACTAAAGGTTGCCTGGTTAATGGCATCGATATAAATAAAGAACGGCAGTTTACTCATATTGATACTAAAATAACGAAAGGGCGTTACTACGTTGGGAATGAAAAAGCGATACTGATAAGCGAAGGACTTGCAGAACGAATAAAAGCAACTGTTGGCGACACGCTTATCATTCTTGGTCAAGGTTTTGAAGGCAGTATGGCAGCCGGAAAATATCCAATTATTGGCATTCTCCGTTTCCCCATGTCATCCTTGAATAACAACATGATTTATCTCCCCTTAAAATATACACAAGAGTTGTTCGATGCTCCCAACAGATTAACTGCTCTCGCGCTGCGAATATCGGAACCGAGAAATTTATCAGCGATAGCCCACCGCTTAAAAGCCAACATCGGCAAACAACTCGAAGTTGTAACGTGGGAAGAAATGATGCCTGATATAGTTGACCACTTTAAAACAGATACTATATTTTTTTATATCCAAATAAGTATTTTGTACATCATCATTGCCTTTGGAATTTTCGGGACCTTGCTGATGATGACATATGAACGTAGGCAGGAAAATGGAATGCTGCTTGCTGTTGGCATGAAAAAGCGCCAATTGGGGATGATACTCTATGGCGAGACTGTCCTGTTAGGAATGATTGGCGCTATTGCCGGACTTCTGATCAGCTGGCCTATCGTGTATTATTTGCAGACACATCCGATTAAATTTACCGGAGAATTCGCCAGAATTTATACACAATTTGGATTTGAGCCTATTTTTCCCGCAACATTAGATCTTTCAATATTTCTCATTCAAACTTTAATAATATTCAGCTTAACAATTGTATTAGGCATCTACCCGTTCTTGTCTATTCTCCGAATGAACCCTTTAACAGCTATGAAAAACCGATAACCTATGCTGGTAAAAATATCCTGGAGAAATATAT
>JBEGUX010000095.1:0-8297 GCA_041178685.1 Bacteroidota bacterium | reverse complement strand
CGATCGAGTTTTTTGTTGTTATCCGTGCTACGTCATCGACGCCGCAGTTTTTAATCTCCGCTACTTTTTCCGCAATCAGACGAAGATACGATGGATTGTTTCTTTTTCCGCGATGCGGCGTGGGTGCCAAATAGGGCGCGTCAGTTTCCAGTACAATGTGTTCGAGTGGAATTTCAGCAACAACAGCATCAAGTCCCGATTTTTTAAATGTGACGACACCGCCAATGCCCAAATAAAATCCACGGCGAACAACTTCCTGCGCTTGTTTAATGGTGCCGCTGAAACAATGAAAAATGCCACGAGGATTTTCCTTGGGTGTTTCATCCAAAACCGCCATAATCTCTGAATACGATTCCCGGCAATGAATGACAATCGGACGGTTGACGCGATTCGCCAATTGAATTTGCCGGCGAAAAACTTCCTGCTGCGCTTCCAAAAATGTTTTGTCCCAATACAAATCAATACCGATTTCTCCAACTGCACAGAACGAGCGCTTCTCCCACCATGCTTCCACCAGCGCCAATTCCTCTTTCCAGTTCTCTTTGACATAACACGGATGCAAACCCATCATCGGAAAACAGTGATCAGGATAAATTCGCTCGAGCTCCAACATCGGCTCAATGGAAGTGTTGTCGATATTGGGCAAAAAAAAGCGGGATACGCCGGCGGCCTTTGCTTCGTCGATAAGCATAGTACGGTCTTCATCAAATTCCGTAGCGTAAAGGTGAATATGCGTATCGGTCAACATTGCGGGGGTATTCTGTTGCGTTAAATAATGACGTATTTTTACAACTGTAAAACTAATGGCTTTCGGTGGTCAACGGAAATATTTCCGTAGAAGTATTTCACCGGTAGCCTGTGAACGAAAACCCGGCGTGCCCAAGTTTCTGATCCTCCGCTTCTCCTCCATCGGCGACATCGTGTTGACGACGCCGGTTATCCGCGGACTCAAACAGCAGGTTCCGAATGCGGAGGTTCACTTTTTAACCAAAAGTGCTTTTGAGCCGGTCCTAAAGCACAATCCATATATCGACAAGCTCTATACCTTCTCCGAAAATCCGGACGAGTGTTTAAAAGAGTTGGCCGACGAAAAATTTGACGCGATCATCGACCTTCATCACAATCAGCGTTCGTTTTGGGTGAAGCGCAAGTTGCGTAGCACGTCAACATTCTCTTTTCGCAAGTTGAATATTGAAAAATGGTTGCTGGTCAATTTCAAGATTAATCGTTTGCCGGATTTACACATCGTCGATCGTTACCTGGAAACCGTACAATCCTTGGGCGTGAAAAATGATGGAAAAGGATTGGATTATTTTTTAAGTGAAAATGACCGGAGTGTAGCGGAACGTTTACCGGAGTCGCATAGTAAATCGTACGTCGCTGTGGCTATTGGTGCGCAGCACGGAACAAAACGATTGCCGGTTGAAAAACTAATTGGTATTTGCCGGCAACTACAGCAGCCCGTGATTTTACTGGGAGGAAAAGAAGACGCAGAAAACGGAAAACGAATTGCTGAGGCATCGGGTGCGCACGTGTTGAATGGCTGTGGACAATTTTCGCTGAACGAATCTGCGGCGATTGTTGCCTCTGCTCACTCCGTGTTGACACACGACACCGGACTCATGCATATTGCAGCTGCTTTCAAACGGCCCATCGTTTCGGTATGGGGAAACACCGTTCCGCAATTCGGCATGACACCTTACTACGGCGATGCAAAAATTCCTAATCGCATCTTTGAAGTTGACGGTCTGGCCTGCCGACCGTGTTCGAAAATCGGATTTAATGGCTGTCCGAAAAAACATTTTCGTTGCATGTATCTGCAAGATGAAAATGCAATCGCGGAGGCGGTGAACCGGCCTGTGTTGTGAGGTAAAGCACTTTACTTTTCCAGCATCACTTTTTTTCTGATACTTTTTTTATTTTTTTCAAGCTGAAGAAAATAAGCGCCGCTGGAGGGAACAGAAACGTCAACCGTAAATTTAATCGCATCAATTGATCCGGATGTTATTTTACGTTGTTGTAGATCAAACAATGAATAGGTTCCTCCTATGAAATTACTAGTATTCGTTTCCACGGTAAATGTTCCGTGTGACGGATTGGGAAATACGCTGACTAAATCTGGAGACAACAAATCACTTACGCCGGCGGCAGAGCAACTGTGTGCGGCGTTAAAAAGTGTTTGCAATGAATCGATCGGTTCGATGCCGGCACCGCCGGGTGTTTTTACTTTTACCAATAACGATGGACTGCCATAAGGATCGGATGGTTGCGACACTTTCAAAAAAGCAAAGAGTGACGACGATCCATTCGATGCACAACGTGTATCTGCGCCAACCACTTTAGCGCCTTGCAACGCAGCCATCAACTTACACGCCAGGTCTCCCGGCTCATTCAGAAAGCGCGCTTCCATGGAATCCAAAATGGATTGACCTAGTAGAATGTTACCCTGAATACAATAGTTCGGTCCGGCGATATGGTTTTTATAGTTCAGCGTATTTGCTCCGGTGTGTCCTGCCGTCTGCGGTGAGCCGTTTACCATTGAAACAATTCCATACTGACGTATTGCAGAGTTGTTGCTTACATCATTACTTCTCAACCAAGTGATGATTTGTTGAGGCGTATCGCCTGACAACATCCGCAAACGTGCGTTGGCCTGGTTCGTGGCATCGTAGCTGGCTTGTGTGTTGATAGCGCCCTGTCCGGGCAATAAGTCTCCCAAAAAATCTACCTGATAATTGGGAAAGAATAGCAATAAATCAACACACGACGCACCTGCACTCCCTACCTCACCGGTCACCGAGTCAACGGCAACAATGGAAAACGTGTCTTGTGCAGATGATGTTGATGGAGTTATTAAAATCAATAGCAGCAGTGGCAGAAACAGCGATTTCATGAAGGTGTGATTTAGTTCAAATATAATTAGATTTGATTGTTTTTTATTTCATTGTTAAGAAAGAAGCGAATTCAATAGTTTTGATAATTGGTTATATTAGGGTTTGCGAGTAAAATTGACAATACGGGTCAATTTCTGGTTTTTAAATTAGAGTAACTATATTTGAGTTTATTAATCTTTTGTGAATCGCTCCTATTTTAATTCATCTATCCAAAAATTCCTCGAAACATCAAACGAGGAAATATTGGGTGTTTTATCCAAGCATAGTGAGTTTGCTGTAGAGCTTACTCAGCGAGATGCCTGGGAGCAACAAATATTGTTATTAAAAAATACGCTTCAACACTACACCGGTAAAATTTACTTTGAGTATGCGATCCCACGGATGGGTCGTAGGATTGATGCTGTACTTTTAATTAAACATGTTTTATTTATCATTGAATTTAAGGTGGGCGAAAAAGAATTTCCATCTTATGCAATTGATCAGGTTTGGGACTATGCATTAGACTTAAAAAACTTTCATGAAACCAGTCATGATGCATGGTTAGCGCCTGTTCTAATCGCAACAGAAGCAAAATCACCAGTATTACAAATTATTGACTCTACCCACAACGATAGGCTTTTAAGTCCTATCTGCGGAAATGCTATTCAATTAAAAGAAATAATTGATACGGTTCTTTCTAGAATAGAACTGAAAGCCGAACTAGATGCCGCTTCTTGGGAGTCCGGAAGCTACTCACCTACTCCTACAATTATTGAAGCAGCTATGGCTTTATATAATCAGCATTCTGTTGAGGAGATTTCACGGGCTGACGCTTCTGCAAAAAATTTAAGAAAAACGAGTCGTGCTATTACAGCAATCATAGAGAATTCCAGGTTATCAAATGAGAAAGCGATTTGCTTTGTAACCGGAGTTCCCGGTGCAGGTAAAACGTTGGTTGGATTGGATGTAGCCACAAAGCATCTTGATAAAGACAAAAGAGAGACATCTGTTTTTCTCTCGGGAAATGGTCCTTTAGTGGCAATTCTTCGGGAAGCATTAACGCGTGATAAAGTAAAAAGAGAAAAAGCGCTGGGGAAGAAAGTGCGTAAGGGGGATGTTATGACCAATGTCAAATCGTTTATTCAGAATGTACACCATTTTCGTGATGAATATCTCCGCGACACCAAAGCACCCGTTGATCATGTGGCTATTTTTGATGAGGCACAACGTGCATGGAACCATGAACAAACAGCCAAATTCATGGCCCGAAAAAAGAATGTTCAGAACTTCCGTTTTTCTGAGCCGGAATTTTTAATCTCTTGTCTTGATCGCCATAACGATTGGGCAGTGATTGTTTGTCTGGTTGGTGGAGGTCAAGAAATCAACACTGGAGAAGCTGGAATTAAGGAGTGGTTTAATGCAGTAAATCGGAGTTTCCCTAATTGGAAAGTATATGTTTCTCCGCAAATTGAACATAGGGATTACGATGCTACAAACGAGCTGTATAGTTTGAATAGTGAAAATGTGATTCAGCGAGAGGAAATGCACTTGTCTGTTTCTATGCGATCTTTTCGTGCTGAAAAGGTTTCTTCTTTCGTTAAAACACTTCTCGACTTAGATGAGTCAAACGCACAGCTAGACTACCAATCTATAAATAAGAAGTACCCAATCGTTATGACGCGTAAATTATCGCACGCGAAACGATGGTTAAAGCAGCAAGCTCGCGGAAGTGAGCGATACGGGATTGTTGTTTCTTCACAAGCACAACGATTAAAACCATACGCTATAGATGTTAAATCGCCGGTTGATCCTATTCACTGGTTTTTGGACGACAAATCCGATGTTCGATCCAGTTATTATTTGGAGGATGTCGCTACAGAGTTTCACGTGCAAGGACTTGAATTGGATTGGGCTTGTGTGACTTGGGATGCCGACTTTCGATACAATAAAGGCGGGTGGGAAACATTTTCATTTGTTGGCGATAAGTGGCATAACATTAAAAAAGCAGAGCGTAAACAATATCTGAAAAACGCCTATCGCGTATTACTCACCAGAGCTCGTCAAGGTATGGTAATCGTTGTTCCCGAAGGTGATGTTACGGATCCAACACGCCACCCACGATTTTACAATGAAACTTTTGACTACCTAAAACGATTAGGAATAGGAATTTTGCCTGACACTAATTGATACTTGAAAATGGATCAACTATTCTTTTATAAATTTTTTAACGCGCCGTTCGCCTTTGGCGTTTAATTGCAATAAATACATTCCACCCGGCAACCCGGAACAATCTACTGTTGGTTTTTCCGCCGACCGCTGAATTACTTTCTCCCCGAACATATTCCAGATGATAATTTCTTCCGGGTATTCTACATTATCATTCCATCGAACGTTTAGTATATCTTTTGCGGGTTGCGGAAACACCGTAAATTGAAAGTCTTGCACTTCTTCAACACCAACACTTCCACTACAAAACGTAGCGTTCAACTTATCCAGCAACGGCGTTGCCGCTAACGTTCCCGGCACAGTGGTGCTCTCGATAAAATCTCCCGATATCTCCCAGATGATTGCACCTCGCAATTGTTGCGCATTAATATACTGCGCCTTTTGTTCAATGGATGTCTCATCATCAAAAGACACAAACGAGTTGCTGCTGATTCCGGTAAGATACGGTACACGTGAAACAGTGTCCCAGTGATAATCAAACTGATTGAGTACGTTCACAATGTTGTAATACAGCGGTGTTCCGTCGTCTGCGCCAAAATGAATCATGTCAGCCATGCCTGTTCCAGGAACTTGCAAGCCGGGATTTCCGGACGTCAATTGTGATCGCCCATACCACGCAACACCCATGTTGATTATACTTGGAGGAACGCCTTGGTTCAATAAATTGGTTACCGCCTCCGCGCAACTGAAACCGCTTTGTGCTCCGGATGCTACCGGGAATAATGGTGCATTATGATTGGTAATGGGACTCCATGTGCCGTAAAAATCGTAACTCATCAGGTTAACTCTGTCCAAGAGCGGAATAACATTCAACCAATCTACATACATCATGTGTGTTGGTGAGGCGCCGGTAGCAATGGAAAGCTGTAACGGACGATTAACTAGGTTTGCAATCGCATCGAGCGAGTCGCGGACCTGCTGCAACAGCAGCGTATAATTTTGTTTTTCCGTTAACGTCGAAGGATATTCCCAGTCAATATCAATACCGTCCAATCCATAGGTAAGCACCATCGTATTGCAATCGTGTGCAAAAGCTGCGCGATACGATGGACTGGCGGCGATCGTCGGAAAATTAGCCGAGTAGGTCCAGCCGCCGATAGACGCCAGCAGTTTACAGCCCGATTGATGCGCGTAATCGCTCAGTTTTTGTCCGGGCAGATGATAGGCCGGATTACCAAAATCATACTGCGTATCATAGCCGGCCGGTGCAACAGACCAGTTAATCGGTCCGAGTAACTGGTTCTTATCTCCCCACGGATCGGAAATCAGTATCGTTCCGTTTGCCTGCGGCTGCATAAATGCATACGTCAACACACTGTACTTTTGATAGGGCACCGTCTGCGGACTCATCAAATGATTTCGATCGTACCATTGCCAACCGGCGTAATAACCGATCACCTCACGGCATGGAGATTGGGCACGGCATAGAGAAGTAAATAAAATAAAAAGTACGATTGGTTTCATTTGAATTGAATCTCAATAATGTTTAACATAAAAGTAGTTTGTTTAGGTTAAAAGTTCTGCCCTTATATAATGGTAAAAATAAAAAAAGCGCAGGACGTTTGCCCTGCGCTTGGAACCAATTGACCAAAGAAGTTTTTCTGAATAGGGTCAGTTTATGATAATGCGACGGGTGGCGCTTGTCCCTTTCTCACGATTCCTTAATACAACATTATAGATTCCAGCGGTTCCGAAATCCTCTCTTCCGAGTAGTGTACGCTGGGTTCTTACATTCATCTGCTTGACCGCTTTGCCTTGATAATCAAAAATAATGGCCTCAAGATTGCCATAGCTCATTGAGTTTTCAGCAACGACAATAAATACTTGTTCATTCGCTGGATTTGGGTAGACCTGGAAATCGGGTCCATACATGATCTCGTCGATCGTAACTGGAGCAAGGCCCTGATTATACAGATCTGTTGAGACCCTGTATTTGATATAGGTCCTGTTGTTGCCAATAGAACTATAAATCACTGATTGATTAACCAATAAATTGAATTCACCTGGTACCGTAAAATTATAATCGAACACCTTATCAGTAGTGGATGTTATAGATGCCTGATATGGATTAATTGTATTGAGAGTTGATTGGAAAGGATTCCACCAATCCTTTGATGAAACGTTTCCCGATGCCCCAGCCCAATTGTTTCGAATCAGTATATTGGTTTCTTGAGAAATCAGCTCCCCAAAAAGATAATCGAAACTGAAATTGGTTAGGTTGTCGAAATCGATTTTAGTTTCTATCCTTTCTCCTGGCTCAATAATACCATTATTATTTCCGTCGCTATCGGGACTTGGATCATCGGAAAACCAGCTATCACTACCACCTGGCGCTCCAAATGGTGTACACCCAAATGGATTTACAGGAACCTTGACTGCATAGGTTAAATAATCTGAACCAGATTCTCTAACGACAAAATCAAAAAGCGCAACGTGACCAGGAGGGGTACTGGGCGAGATCTGGAAAGTGAAAGGATCATTAGCATCTTGCCATAATGAATTATTAGGTGCTACATTATTTACATTAGAAGAACTATCTATAATCGAAATGTATGGATCGACTCCTGATTTTCTCATGTAAACTAATGTCAAGCTAGTTGCCTGCGAAAGTTGATTACGAATCTTTGCATAAATATTTACAGTTTTTCCGGGGGAAACATAGTTATTGGGGTTGGAAGCCGGGAAGTTCATGTTGGTCACAATAGGTAAATCTAATTGACTGGAGGGAACAGAAATATTTAGGTATGTCGCTGCTCCTGTAGGCTGAGATTGATATAATGCCGTGGCGTTTGAATATTTATCAAATGCGATATTGGTCACGAAAAGTTCTGTACTGCTCGTGGGAATCGTAGTTGTGAATGTCTGGTTAGACCCCGTCACTGATGATTGACCGGGCCTAGACAACACCGCCCTGTAATTATAGGTAGTTCCAGGTGAGAGGCTAGTCAAGTTGAAAGAAACTGGTGTCGCACTGGAGCCCGTGACCGGAACTACTGGAGCCGTCGTATTTCCATATTGAGTTGTCGTTCCCCATTCGAAACTAACCGTACAATTGGGATTGTAGTTGGCATTGGCTGAGGCATTTAATATAGCAGAATAGGATGATACACTACTTGCAGCCGATGTCGAAACTGTAGGGGCAATAAGCGCGAGTGTAGTGAAGGTCTGATTCGAGCCGTAAATGTTGCTTTGTCCTGG
>JBEGUX010000094.1:0-5290 GCA_041178685.1 Bacteroidota bacterium | reverse complement strand
TGCCATCAAACGGCTAACTTTAACAGATCCGCCATCCTCGTAAGGGCCTACAATCGTTCCAACTGCTGCGCCGAATAATACAGTATCAAGTGCAGCAGGAAGTGATCCTTTAGCGAAATAGCTGGAGTCGTATTGCGTATCTGCATTACGGTTAACAACTGCGGCAGGATCTTCAGCCGTTGACAATTCAGCTTTGCGGTCGTTGATCCAGGTGGCTGTTTCCAGTCGGTCTTCTGCCGATGGTGTAACATCAAAGGTTACATATTCTACTTTACGAATAGTTTCTGCTTGACGATATTTATTCTGGTTGGCATTATAATAGGACTGTAAATCGCTGTCTTCAACTTTTACGCTGCTGTCAGGGATTGAATTGTAGTCGAGGCGAACAAAACGAAGGGAAGTGAGACGTCCTGTTTCTGTGTAATTCGCTTTAGCTTCAGCGTTGGTGACAAAAATTCCACCCTTGATCAGGGTGCGATATTTTTCGGCAATACGTTCCTCGCGGATAGCGTCTTCAAAATTCTTCCACTGGGATTGAACCGTTTCATCACGGTTAGGCAGATCTTTCAAGAATTTAAGTACAGCACTCTTGTCAAACATCTTGGTATTGGGATCCGTGAATGCTTGTTGTACCTGTGGATGTGGGTTGTTACCCGCTACCATGTCGAACAATTCTTCTGCACTGCAGGAAAGGCCAAGCTTTTCGTATTCTTTTCCAAGTGTGTTGTCGTTGACATACATGTTCCAGGCTTGCTCGCGCAACATGTCGGTCGTATTCTGATCAACCGTTTCTGTACGGGTGTTCATTTTGTAGTTTTCGATCAGCTTGTCAACACGCTGTTCGAATTCCTGATAGTGGACTTCTTCGCCACCGATTTCTCCGACAACATCACTGTTGCTGTTAAACATTCCGGAGTTGGAGCCTAGCAAGTCTCCGAGGATAAATAGTACCATGGATACGCCGACAACTCCAATAAGTAGTCCAACGCGTTTCCTAATGCTTCCAATAACGGCCATAGCAGGTCGTAGTATTTAATGGTTAAACAATAATGTATTTCCTTATGAACTTAATGTCCGTAATCATTTGAAAAACAATAATATACGAATAAAAAACACAAGGCTCCCCTAATGAGGAGTGCGAATATACGAAAATTTTGATAAAGAGGTTGCCCTTTTAGTGCTTAGGATTCACGTTCCAGCCGCAATCTAACTTGCTCAATTCGATGACTTTTCACCTTTACGGCTGTTATTGTAAATGGAGGTATCACCACTTCTTCGCCAGGTTCAGGTACATTTTCGTGGTGATGGAGAATAAATCCGCCTAATGTCTCATAAGCTTCGTGTTCCGGTATGCCCAAATCGAATTTCTGGTTGAGGTAATCGATTTCGAGTCGGCCGGAGAGTAGAAACTCATGTTCAGATAATTGTTTTTCTACCTCTTCAGGAACGTCGTGTTCGTCCTGAATATCGCCAAAGATTTCTTCAATGATATCTTCCAGCGTGGCCATACCGGAAGTGCCGCCAAATTCGTCTACAACCACCGCAACACTTCTATGCTGGTTGGTGAATTGTTTGAGCAAATCATTGGCGCTCATCGCTTCAGGAACAATGTGTACCGGTAACATCACTTCACCAATCGCATCCGGCTTTTTAAACATCTCCGAAGAGTGAACAAACCCGATAATATTGTCGATGGAATCGCGATAAACGAGAACCTTGGAAAGTTTGGTTTCGATGAAGAGTTTTTGGAGCTCGCTTACCTCATCGGTGACTTCAATAGCAACGATCTCATTACGCGGCACCATGCATTCTCGTACTTTGACATCTTTGAAGTCAAGTGCATTTTGGAAGATACGGATTTCGGTGTCCAGCTCTTCGGCTTGCGGATTTTTAGTCGTAAGATCCCGGATGTATAGGTCAAGATCGATACGGCCGAATACAGGCTTTTCCTCTACAATAGGTACGCGAAACACTTTGCTCATCAGGAATTTTGAAATTCCCAAGGTGATCCAGATGATGGGATAAAGCAAAATATAAATCAGTCGTATGGGAACGGCGAGAAAATTAAGAATGCCATTCGGATTTATTCGCACAAGTGCTTTAGGGATATATTCTCCTGATATTAGAATGACGATTGTGCTGATAAGTGTTTGCAGTACGAGAATTAGTCCACCGGAATGAAGTTGTTCAGGTAATCGTTCGCGCAATATTTCCGGAGCGAGTAACTTCTCCGTCATTTCAATGGAATAAATGACCAGGGCAATATTGTTGGCGATAAGTACTGTGGCGATAAGTTGAGAGGGCGCTTTTACAAAGCCCCATAATAATCGTGCAGGAAAACTTCCCTGGCTTCGTTCCAGTTCAATGCGAAGTTTGTTCGAAGAAAGAAACGCAATCTCAACTCCGGAAGCAAAAGCCGAAAAAAGAATGGTTATTAAAATGGTTACAATTGTCCACTCGGACATAAAGCAGCGATTAGCACTACAAAACTACGATAAAAATGCGACTTAGGATTTTTTGCTTTTGTTATCGCCCGACAAGATTTTAACGCCGTGTAATAAAATAGTCAACAGCGTTCCAAGTAATGCGGCCAATACGACGTTACGAAGGTGTCCATTTTCCAACTCGTCCGGCCAAATGAAATACAATGATTCAAAAACGATGATCCAAAAAGCAAAGTGAAAGACAAAGAAGTAGAAGAATCGTGTGAGCAAGTTGCCGCTCATGCGGTCGTATAATCCGGACATATTTTTTTCTATAAAGAATGAGGATCTTCTGATTCGATGCGTTGACGGCGACGAACACGATACATAACAGTGGCAAAAATCGTGACGCATAGCATCCAACTACCGTCCAACCAACCTTTGGCAAAGAATTGATAACAAGTGACGGCTCCGCTGATAAGCGTCAATGCCAACCAGGACATTTCAAGAATCCTTAGCATTTTCTTCTGCGTTTACTGAAATGATTCCTTTGATGTTAAAGATACGGTATTGGCTGAAATCCTGATTTGCTTCAAATCCATTTCCATAAATTATTTCATCCTTCGTCGTAATTTTTACAAATTCATCACTATTCAGCATTTGCCGCCGCTCGTCCCAAATCAGATGCTCTGTAGTCAGTTGCTCTCCACGCTCATTCACAACGACTACATTTTTTCTGGCTTCCAATTTAAGGTCCCGATCATAACGGATCGCGTAATTAGCAGAAAGTCGACTGGTAACTTCCATGCGATCGTTATAAAAAATAGCTTTCACACCTTTGGGCATCTCCGTATAGGGCCGCTCTGAGTCGTAACGATCCAGCACAGGCGCTGTGATTTCCACCTTGACTGCACCGGAATCACTGTACAGAATTTTAATGTTTTTTGCCGATTCTACCGGTCCGGCAGTTCCTTTTTCATACAATTTCACCTTGTCCAAATCATTTTCGCACGCATTAATGGCGATGAAAATGACGGATAATAGCAATAAGACAGTATTTCTTGTCGGCAAATACATCGAACTGCAAACCTACCAATGTCTGATGATATTCCCCAATTTTCTTTTCATCCGCTTCATACGTTAAAGCTCGTTAATCATCGGTAAAACTGTTGTGAAAACGTGTACATTTGAAGCCGAATTACAATTCATCAATCAACTCATGAAAAAAGTACTCCTTTTTGTTTCGATCGCAGCCATGGCTGCGGCCGGACTAGGTATCTACAGCTGCTCGAACAGCTCAGCCACAAAAGGTATTGGTATCGACCTGGCTAATTTTGACAGCACCATCAGTCCTCGTGCCGATTTCTATGGATTTGCAAACGGCAGCTGGATCAAAGCAAATCCCATTCCTGATGATCAGGTTCGTTGGGGAACGTTTAATATCCTGCGCGATAACAACAAGAAAAACCTTCGTGAACTCGCAGAAGCAGCGGCAGCTAAAAAAGATGCTGCAAAAGGCAGTCCTGACCAGTTGGTAGGAGATTTCTGGAATTCAGCGATGGACACAGTGGCGATTGAAAAAGCCGGCTATTCACCCATAGCTCCTGAAATGACCTCCATCGAAAATATCAAAGATCTGAAAGGTGTACTAGCTGCAGTGGCTCGTATGCAATCTTATGGCGCCGGTCCTATGTTTGGATTTTATCCCGGACAAGATCCGATGAATAGTGAAGTCGTTGTTCCGCAGATTTATCAGGGTGGACTTTCCCTGCCGGACCGTGACTATTACATCAAATCGGATGAACGCTCTAAAATGATCCGTGATGAATTTGTTAAGCACGTCACAGCGATGTTTAAAATTTATGGCGTAGATGAGAAATCAGCTGCGGCTAATGCTAAAACTATTCTTCGTATGGAGACGGAATTAGCAAAGGCTTCTATGACACGCGTTGAGATGCGTGATCCATTCAAGACATATAATAAAGTTTCTCTTGCCGGATTGGATTCCCTTACACCTTCGCTGAAGTGGGTAGATATGCTAGACGGTATGGGCGTGCCAAAACGTTACGATTACCTCGTAGTAGGACAGCCAGAGTTCTTGAAGGCACTTGAAAAGCAGTTGAAATCGAATTCAGTTAATGACTGGAAGGTTTATTTGCAATGGAATCTTCTCCATTATGCCGATAATCTGACGACCAATGAATTGGAAATGGAATCTTTCCGTTTCTACAGCCAGATTTTAAACGGACAGAAACAAATTCAGCCACGTTGGAAGCGTGTGATTGATATGACTGATAACTTGCTGGGTGATGCTCTCGGTCAGATGTATGTAGCCAAATTCTTCCCTCCTGAAGCTAAGAAGAAAGCCGATGAGCTCGTAACTAATTTGCTGGCAGTTTACGATGAGCGTATCAAGCGCCTCGATTGGATGACCGAAGAGACCAAAGTAAAAGCGTTAGACAAGCTGCATTCTATCATGCGCAAAATTGGTTATCCTGACAATTGGAAAGACTATAAAGGACTTGCTATTGTTCGAGACAACTACTTCCAGAATGTGGTGAACACTTCACTTTGGATGAATGCATTTCAGATGGATAAAATCGGTAAGCCTGTTGATCGCACGGAGTGGGGAATGACACCTCCGACAGTAAATGCTTATTACAATCCTTCCATGAACGAGATTGTATTCCCTGCCGGAATTCTTCAGCCTCCGTTCTTCAATGCCAAAGCAGATGATGCTGTAAATTATGGCGGCATCGGTGCTGTTATCGGTCATGAAATGACGCACGGTTTCGACGACGAAGGTCGCAACTTCGATGCTAAAGGAAATCTCTCCAAATGGTGGTCATCCGAAGACTCTGCAAAAT
>JBEGUX010000093.1:0-5234 GCA_041178685.1 Bacteroidota bacterium | reverse complement strand
TTCCGGAAAGCGATATACCAACTATGAAACGCTCTATTTCGATACTGAAAGTTTTGGATTGTATATAATGCACCACAATGGAAAGCTGAATCGTTATAAGTTTCGTGCACGTCGTTATGTGGAATCCAATTTGTGCTTCTTTGAAGTGAAGTTAAAAAACAATAAAGGAAGAACAATAAAAGAGCGCATCAAGCGTCCGGAAATCAACAAGAATATTGCAGATAAGGCTGAGGATTTAGTACGCTCAGCTTCCACCATTGATCCCGGAATCCTTCGGCCGCAGTTGTGGGTGAATTATATGCGAATCACCTTCGTTAATAAGCATAGCCAGGAGCGGCTAACTATTGATACTAATTTACATTTTGTAGATGATGCCGGTAAGGTGCTCTATGATGGGCTCGTAATTGCTGAGGTGAAGCAGGGAAGCGGATTGGATAAGAGTCCTTTTATTGCTCTCATGCGGGAATATAAGATCCTGCAAAGATCTATTAGTAAATATTGTCTCGGTGTAATCAGTCTGCATCCGGAACTAAAACATAATCGATTTAAACCTACACTGATTTACCTTAATAAATTACTTAAAGCATCATGATGGATTTAGTAAATTCCTTAGAACTCTTCGACAAGCTTTCCGATAAATTCTTTTGGCGACTATTAATTGATTTCGCCGCAATGTTTGTTTTGGTTCGGATGATTTATTTCCGTATCCATAAAAAGAAAGATTTCCTGTTCACCTATTTCTTGTTTAACGTCATCATCTTCGTCATTACATACCTGCTGAATAAGGTAGAAATGTCGATGGGAGCTGCCTTTGGTCTGTTTGCGGTATTTTCAATTTTACGTCTGCGTACAGAAGGACTTACTACCAAGGATATGACCTACCTTTTCGTTTCGATTGCAGTAGGATTGATTGCCGCCGTTAGTAAATCAACCTATTTCGAATTAATCATCATCAATCTTATCATCATTGCCTTCACGTTTGCACTTGATGGCAATCTATTAATGCGAAATGAACTGGTTAAAACTGTTCAATACGAAAACATCGAATTGATTAAGCCTGAAAATTATGAAGATCTATTGGCGGACTTGCGTAAACGTACCGGCTTGAATATTCACCGTGCCTCCATTAACAAAATCGATTTTCTAAAAGATATTGCTGTCGTCAAAATTTATTTTTACGAGGAAACTTTGCTGAAAAAAAGTTGATCTTTTTACCAACCAGTTCTGCGGATGAGCGCCTTACGGCTTTTGTTTTTCTTTTTATTCTTTGTTCCACTGTGCAGCGCTCAGGAGCAGGATTTTGGCACATGGATCAGTGCAGAGGTAAACCATAAGATTACGACTCGCTGGCAATTATCTGTTGCCGAGCAAGTTCGTTTGAATAGGAATTTGGAAACTATTGATCTGTTATTTACGCAGTTAGGCGGACAGTTTCTTATAAAAAAAAAATCTTAAAGCTTCTGTCAACTATAGGCTCGTTAAAAAAAATGAACTCGATTACTGGAGTACTCGACACGGTTTTTTTGCTGACCTCGCCTGGAAAAAGAAATGGAAACCCGTATCACTTACTATTCGTGGCCGGTTACAAGGAAGAGTAGAAGACCAGTTTATTCGTGAAAATGGTTTTTCACCAAATTGGTTTTTTCGTACGAAGTTTACCTTCGATATAGCTACTGATCGTCGGTGGACTCCATTTGTCTCACAGGAAAGTTTCTTCTTGCTTCGCTCAGTTGATGAGCCGTATCGTCAGGGTGACATTACACGTTTTCGATATGAGGCTGGTATTGATTATGAAATCGACCGTTATCACAGTGTTAGCCTCTCCTATATGCTTCAGCACAACCGGTCGCCACTACTTAACGAGTATATCGTAAGTGCTGGTTATGCTTTTTCTTTCTGACCTTTTCTAAGGAGTAAAGCCACTGCATAGGCAACCACGCCCTCCTGGCGGCCGATAAAGCCCATCTTTTCGTTAGTAGTAGCTTTAATGGATAGATCATTCGAAGGAAGATTCATAACGCTACAAAGTACTTCGTTCATCTTGGGTATAAAAGAGGCGATCTTTGGTTTCTCCAGGCAAAGTGTCACATCAATATTTCCAATCTCATAATTGGATTCGTTAATCAACTGGCAAACACGATGTAAAAGAATTTTACTGTCGATGTTTTTGAAATCTGTAGAGGTATCAGGAAAGTGTTTGCCGATATCACCAAGATTTGCGGCACCAAGAAGTGCATCACAAATAGCATGGATCATAACGTCAGCATCAGAATGTCCAAATGCTCCTTTGTTATGAGGAATCTGTATGCCTCCGAGCCAAAAAGGATGGTCTGATTTTAGTTGATGAACATCAAAGCCGAAACCTATTCTCATACAGGTAATTGATATGTATTTTAGTGAAAATTAAAAAGCCCCTATTACGGGGCTTTATTTTTATTCTGAATCCTGATTCTCTGCTTTCAGTCCTTCAAAATTGAAGATGAGTGTAAACCGGAGAGTATTTTCAAGAGGATTTCGTTGCTCTGTTGGAATCAAATAAGCAAAGTCCAATCCGAATACATTGTAACGAAGTCCTGCGCCAACGGTGAAATATTGACGATTGCCTTTCGTAGATGCTTCGTGAAAATATCCCGCACGAATAGCGAATTGTTTATCGTACCAATACTCAAGACCTGTGCACCAAATGAACTCTTTCAACTCTTCACGAAATCCTCCTGGTGCATCGCTCCAAGAACTGAACAATGCGTTTGCAGGCGAAATATTCGTAGGGTCTTTACCGTATTGGACAATACGGCGACCTTCCTGGTCAAGGATGTAGTCGCCTGTAGCGCTGTCACGAAGATAAACAGGAGGTGTTGGTACCAGCAGCTTGTTGATGTCTATACCAAAAGAAATGGTGTTGTAATCGTCGAGTTCAACTTCCAAATTGCCGCCAAGACGGAAATTGGTAGGGATGAAGTCCTTTGATTTAGTATCAGTGTAAGAAATCTTGGATCCGATATTAGAAATGTTTACGCCGAAAGAAAGGATAGCATCTTTTCCGTTTAAATCAACTTCGGTCGTGTAATAACCGGAGAGATCTGCAGCAATAGAAGTTCCGGGACGAGTTTGAATGGTATTGTTTTGAATGGCAATACCTCCTGTAAGGTTAGAGTAGATATAACGCATCGCCAACGCACCGGAAAATTTCTCGCCCAATTTTCTGGAATAAGCAACATCCAATGCCCATTCATTCGGATTGAAGGAGCCGGTTTTTTCAGCATTTTCATTGGTGAAGTCAATATTACCAAGTGAAAAATAACGCAGTGAACCGGCAATTACCTGGTCACCATCGCCTACTTTTTTGTAACCTGATAAGTAAGCAAGGTTGATGTCGTTGACCAAAGCACGTAGCCATGGTGTGTATGAAATTGCAAACCCTGCATCCTTCTCTGCAAAAGCAAGCTTTGATGCATTCCAATGTATGGAGTTGACATCAGGAGACGAAGCTGCACCATAATCACCCATACCACCAGCTCTAGAGTCAGGTCCAATCAATAAAAATGGAACTGCGGTAGTAATCGTATTAACCTGGCCCAGCAACTCGTCGCGAGTTTGGTTGATTTGCGCGGATGAATAAGCGGAAGAAAGGCATGCTGCCGCTAAAAGGATGGATTTTTTGTTAAAAAGCATTGACGTTCAGTATGTGGTGAGCAAATATAACGCTTATTCAAAGAACTACAATTAACGCAAAATTACGAGTTTTTCAAACTTTTCAGCACTTGAGCCGTCCGCTGTACGTACTTTGAGCTTATACAAATAGACACCTTTGCCAATCCGATCCCCAAAATCGTCCAGGCCGTCCCATTGTAGTTCTTCTGAACGAAACCCTTCGTTAAATATTTTACCCTGAATGGTTTTTATCAGTTTTCCTGAAACGGTGAATATCTGAACCTGTGCATCCAGCATAGAATAAGGTCTGTTGTGCTCAAACATAAAAGTCGTGCTGGTAGTAAACGGGTTCGGATAGTTTAATACGTGATCAAGCGCAAGTTCTGCGGAGGATTCTACGATAAACTCAGTTTGCGCTTCAGAGCTGTTGTTATGCACGTCCCATACCTTGAAGGTGATCGAGTGAGGTCCCGGTGTAAGTTCCTGGAAGGGAAAGAGTACTCGTCCTTGTTGGTAACTGTTCAATTCGTTCTGAAAATAATCATTGACAACAAAAGTTTTATTGGCATCATTATCCAGGGTGGCTGTCATGTCGTGCCCGATACCACTTCCTACTGCATTGATTCCACTAGAGTCAGCAATAATCGCTAGTAGAGAGGGATTCTCATTGGTCATGCTTCCTCGAACAAACTTCTCATCATTCATAAACAAGCGCACTTGCGGACCTATATCATCGCCAGCACTGTTAGCATCGAATCCGCCTACGACAATTGATGTATCGTATCCGGTAGCATCAGCGGTTCCGTTTTGCGCATAATAACTCAGTTTGCCGAATCCATAAGGAAACTGAATGTCTTTTGGAACAACAAAAGAGAAATTGAAAGCGCCGTTAGTGACACTTACTTTTCCTTTGTAAATCACATTGCGCTGCGCAGCAAAAGGCTGTGCATAGGAAGGATCATTCGTCACACTTTGGTCGTTTCCAAGCGTATAGTAAGTTGTCCATTTATCATAAATAGTTGGCGTAAGCAGTCCATTAAAGGTGGTCATTCGGTTGCCGGATTTGTCTGTCACCTCTCCGCTAATGGTAACCTTGCGAAGTGCTTTCAGTGTATCCGACGCGAGTTGAACCGGTGTCCCATCAATAGCGGTTGTCTTAACATTGAATGAAGGATAGGCAAGTGGAAGCGCAGGGTCGCCAATAAGTAGAAAATTACGTACGTACTGATCCGAGAACACATCAATTTTTGTTTGCTCAAAGATTTCTCCGATAGTCGGATTGCGTCCTTCAAACGGCTCGAATACGTGTGTGAAAAAGCGCTGACAAAGATTATTGTTAGAACTGGAGAATGCCAAACGCGAAGTAGTAAACAAACAGATTCCACCACCATTTGGATTGAGGAACACATCCTCTCCGGCAGAGGTTCTTGCAGGATCGTCAACTCGAGTAAATTCACACGTAGCAGTAAGAAACGCTGCCAATCGCTGAAAGTTTGTCCAACCGTTGATGTCACTCATCTCCAGAATGCGCTCATGTGCCCAGCCCACTTCGCCACCATGTCCTATGTAGGTCATCAAAAGTG
>JBEGUX010000092.1:0-2846 GCA_041178685.1 Bacteroidota bacterium | reverse complement strand
CTGGAGTTACCATCTCCTGCTCCATCGAAACCGGTAATATTAAAGGATTTGCTCGGCTCCAAGGACATATACCCACCGGATATAAAGCAGTAGCTGTTTCCTCCAACGATGCGCAGTTTATTTCCAATGGTCAACTCTTCAAATTCATTTGGACTGAACTACCTCACACCCCGTTGGTAAAAGTGGTCTATCGACTTATTCCGGAGGGCGAAGCCTCTACCTCGTTTTCACTCTCTGCAATTTTTTCTTACGTAAGCAACGGGAAGACGAAGAACTTCGAAACTGACGACCTCCTAATTGAGCCCACTTCCCCTTTAGCAGAACAAATTCAACAATTGAAGCCGCAAGTGGAAAGAAAAATCTTTACGGAGGATCAGGAAAAAGGAGTTTACCGTGTAGTGTTGCGTATCAAAAACGGCGCAGATGACCTTCCCTCCCGCTTTGTAGATCAACTTCCTGAAAACTATACCGCAGCATTGATCAACGATGCAGGTGCTGCTGTCAGTTTTGAAGGCAGAAAAATCCGTTTCGACTGGAACTCTTTTCCAAAAGAATCTGAAGTAGAAATTTCCTACCGACTCAACAAAAACAACAGCAATGAAGCACCTATACTCGAGGGAATATTTTTATTCGGTGACGAGCTGGAAATTGTTCAACAAGGTGAAGAATACCAGCGGGTGACGGTTGAAACCACGGAAGATGAGCGATTCGACCGTTCGCAAATCACTGCCTCCCTATCACCATTGCTTCCTACGATTGAAGAGGTCAGTGATCCGGCTTCTATCAATATCAATCTACCAACCAATTCGATTTATTACAAAGTTCAAGTGCTGGCAACGCGAAATAGTCCAGCCATAAACAACGCTCAACTAAAATCATATTGGAGTATTCCGGAAACGATTGAACTCTACGAGCACGAAGGATGGAGAAAATACCTTACCGGCAATTTCACATCGTACGAAGAGGCCAGGCAGGCCAAATCCATGCTTCGTGAGCAAATAAACGATGCTTTTGTTGTGGCCTTTCGCAATGGTGAGCGCATTCCGGTTTCCTCGGCAATATCGGGCCAAAAACAATCCGACTGAGCAACCCTTTTCAAACGCCTGCGTATTATTATCTTTATGCTCATGATGCGTCAAAGGCTTCTACTTATTGTCCTTTTTTGTCTCAATTTTCCATTAATTACCACTGCGCTGCCTGGTAACTCGGATCAAGTGTTTTCTGCACCTGCCGTAAGTGCCGGTCCCGGACTGCTTTTTTACCGGGGTGATATTGGAACTGATCGTCAGATTGAATCCATTTTTTCGCAAGCCGGATTTAAAGTGGAACTTCAGTTTATTACCAAATCCAGAGTTTCCGTTTCCGCCTACTACCTCAGTGGCAAAGTGACGGCTAACAATTATAACTATACCCGTCCGCTTAATTTCCAGTCGAAAATATTCTCCCAAGGACTTCAGGCTCGTTATGATTTCATCCGAAGTAAAAAGCCGGACGCTATTATTACTCCGTTTTTAACAGCAGGAATCGAATTCATGGTATTTCGTTCTTACACAGACCTTCTGGATGAAAATGGATTGCAATATCACTACTGGAGCGATGGAACTATCCGTAGTGAAGATCAATTTTCATCCAATGCTCCCAATGCTATTCGTCTATACAGAGACTATGTTTACGAGACTAATATACGTGATGCGGATATGGACGGCTTTGGCAAGTACCGCGAAAATGCAGTAGCGTTTCCACTTGGTGCCGGCATTCGCATGCGTCTGTCAGACCGAAGTTCTATCCATTTCAGCGGCGCCTATCATTTAGTTCAGTCCGACCTGATCGATGGGATCTCTAACGAAAGTGCCGGTAGTCGCCGAGGCGATAAATCAAACGATCGACTGATCTTTACCAGCGCCATGTTTCGCTATGATTTTGGTGCAAAGCGGAACAAAGACAAAGACGAGTTCAAGAATGTAGACTTCGGTAAGCTTGAAAAAGAAGATGCTGATAAAGACGGTATCCCGGATGTAAAGGATGTAGTTATTGACTCAGTAAGTAAACGAGTTGATGCTTCAGGCCGTCCGCTGGATACTGATAAAGACGGAATACCGGATTACCGCGATAAGGAGGCTGCGTCCAAAGCAGGCATGCCGGTGAATGAAGAGGGAGTTACGATTACTCCCAAAATGCTCGAAGAAAAACTACAAAAAGATTCGCTGCTGGCTCTGCCGGCTGTAGTAGAATACCTGAAAAGTTACGACCGACTAAATCCGGAGAGCAAAGCCGGTGAAAGTTCGGACGGTAAAAAGAAAACTACTGCGAAAGAAATTCCTGCACGTTTTTTAAGCGTAGACACGAACCGTGACGGATTTATTTCACCTCCTGAAATTGGTAAGGCTACCGAAGATTTCATGGCTGGAAAGTCCAATTTTGACTCAAAAACCTTCTATAAGCTTATTGACTTTTATTTCAAGCAATACCAATAAGCTGTAAGTTATTCCCTCTTTTTTCGTGCATTTAGGGTTCTCGGTGATGTAATATCGCTAAGGAGAATATTGCTGCACTTTCAGCAGAATATTCAACTCCGTCTAGTCCCATGCACACCAAACAACTTCACCTGCTGATTATCGAAGATGATACCGTAGATCAGCGTATCATGGCAAAAGCCATTAACGCTTCCGGTTTCCACGCCAATCTCCATTTTGCAGAAACCCCCGAAAGCGGTATTGAAGCGGCGATGCATAATGACTTCGACTGCATCTTCCTGGATTATAATCTGCCTGGCGCAACCGGCTTGGAGGTGTTGACCTCCATTCGAAACAACGGCTGCTCCTCTCCTATTATTATCGTCACCACGC
>JBEGUX010000091.1:0-9063 GCA_041178685.1 Bacteroidota bacterium | reverse complement strand
TGGTAGAATGACGCGTTTGCTAAAAATAGCTTTGGTGAAAGTCATGTTGTCTCTTTTAATCGATTTTAGCTCCTTGTCGAATCCAACTGCCAATAAGCTCGCGTTCTTCAACGGTCATATTGGTTTTGTTTCCTTGTGGCATCGATTGGGTAAGTACGGCACGCGTCATTATTTTATCGGCCATTGCATGAATCTTTTCCGGATCGTCAAGCCGAACACCGTTAGGTGCAACTTTGTAAATTTCATCCGTAGGGTTTGCTGAATGACAGGATGTGCAATGCTTTGTAAAAATGGGCGCAACCTCAGTAAAGGTAACTTTTTTATTCGTAGTTGTTTCGTTTTTTGGCGCAGTTAAAAATACCAGGGCAATAATTCCAATGAAAGCAATCAGTAAGAGATAGGAAAGTTGGTTTCCTTTTTCATGCTCGTTGATATAATGTCTTACCGCAACGCTTGATAACGTCAAGCCGAGGAGGATAAGCCAGTTCCACGGATGATCAAAGGTGACCGGAAAGTGGTTACTTATCATTGTGAAAAGCACGGGCAAAGTCATGTAGTTGTTGTGCAGCGAACGAAGACCTGCATACTTTCCAAGTTCAGCATTAGGTGTTTTTCCTGCCTTCGCTGCCCGTACTAATGCTTTCTGCGATGGAATAATTACAAAAAACACATTGCCTACCATCAGGGTTCCCAGCAAGGCGCCAATATGAATGAAAGCTGCTCTTCCGCTGAGGTAATGCGATAGAACCCATGCATAAAGCACTAAAAGTATAAAGCCAATCAGTGCGAATGCTTTCTTTTGCTGCAGTAATCGCGTCCGACACATGAGGTCGTAAATCAGCCATCCGCTAATCAAAGTGCCAATGCCAATCATTACGGCGGTGCTTTCGCTGATGTCAGCAACTGCACGGTCAATCATATAACTCCCGGCATTCAAATAGTACACTAGCAGCAACAATAGAGCACCGGTAAGCCAGGTAAAGTAGGCCTCGAATTTGAACCAGTGTAATTTTTCTGGCAATTGTTGGGGCGCAATTTTATATTTCTCTATATAATAAAAACCACCGCCATGTATTGCCCAAAGATTACCGGCTAATTCATCGCGTAAGCCATTAGTTCTATTGAGACTGTTTTCAAGAAAAATAAAATAGAAGGAAGCTCCAATCCATGCGATGCCAAGAACAATGTGCGCCCAGCGAATGATCAGATGTATCCAATCCATAATATGGGCGGTCCATCCTGCTTTTTCAGAAAAGTAATAGACGATGAAACCAAGTACTGCAAGTCCAAGTAAATTCAATATGACCTTCTTGTAGATTTGAAGATCATCCAATAACTCTTTCAATTCTTCTTCGTGCAGTTCTTCTTTTTTCACTTCAAGTACTAATGAGTTGTTTTCAATTTGTTAATAGCAAGTATAATTGCTTCATTCGTTGCCGGTATGGGTAATGGAGGTTCTTGCTGGTTTTCACAAGTTGCAGCAATGGCATCTTTGATGGCAAGCCAAGTGCTCAATGCCAGCATGAATGGAGGTTCGGCAACTGCTTTGCTCTTGCGAATTGCACGAGGGTTGGGTGCGTTTTGCAAAAGTGATACATTAAATACTTTTGGAATATTCCGAATGCCCGGCAGTTTGTACGTATCGGGTGAGTGATTCAGCAAATTTCCTTTAACGTCGTATTTTATATCTTCAGTCGTGCACCAGCCGAGGCCTTGTATATATCCTCCTTCAACCTGACCGATATCAATAGCTTCGTTTATCGAGTCGCCAACATCATGCAATATTTCTGTGCGCAAGTGCTCAACATCGCCGGTGAGTACGTCAAGAGATACTTCACTTACTGCCATGCCGAATGCATAATAGTTAAATGGTCGTCCCCATCCGAGCTGCTTGTCCCAGCCGATATCGGGAGTCTTGTAAAATCCTGCAGTGCTTAGGCTCACCTGATGCAGATAAGCTAAACCGATTATTGTGGCAAAGTCACTGGAACGTTGCTTTGCATCATTTCGATCAAAAACAACACCGTTTTTTATTTCAATATTTTCTGCCAATGAAACCGAATCGTTGTTACGGCGATTGAATTCCTCTGCAGCGAATTTTGTTATGCGTTCCTTCAATTGATCAATCGCATTTTTAACAGCCATTCCATTTAAATCTGTTCCTGCCGAAGCAGCAGTTGCAGATGTATTGGGGACTTTTGAGGTGTTGGTTGCATTCACCTTGATAGCATCTAAACTTATTCCTAATTCTGCTGCTGCTATCTGTGCGATTTTAGTGTGAAGTCCTTGGCCCATTTCAGTGCCACCGTGATTAACCAGTACCGATCCGTCTTTGTAAATATTTACAAGTGCCCCCGCCTGATTCAAAAATGTAGTCGTGAATGAAATGCCAAACTTCACAGGTGTGATCGCAATTCCTTTTTTCACGAATTCATTGCCGGTGTTAAAAGCAGCTATAGCTGTTTTTCTTTTTGCATAATCGGAAGAGGCGAACAATTGATCATACATGGTGTGCAATCGATTGTGCTCTACGGTTTGGCCATAGTGAGTGACATTGCGATCTTTGATTCCGTAAAAATTCCGTTGCCGAACAACAGCAGGGTCAAGTTGAAGGTAACGGGCAATGTGATCTATGATCTGTTCCATACCTGCCATCCCTTGAGGGCCGCCAAATCCACGAAATGCAGTGTTCGAAGGCAGGTTAGTGCGAAATGCCTTGCCCGTTACTTTCATTGAAGGAACGTAATAGGAACTGTCGGCATGCAACATGGCTCGTTCAAGAATTGCCATGCTTAAATCAGTTGCACAGCCTGCATCGGCGTTTAAGGTAATATCCGCAGCCAGAAGTTCTCCTTCGGAAGTGAATCCTACGGTATAGTCAATTATAAAAGGGTGGCGTTTGCCGGTGATCTTCTGATCGTCATCGCGGAATAGACGGATTTTTACAGGACGGCCGGTCGCATTAGCGAGAAGTGCTGTCCATGCCGCAACGTGATTGGCTTGTGTTTCTTTTCCGCCGAAGGCGCCACCCATTCTTCGCGTCTCTACAACAACTTCGTTTTTTGAAATGCCTAGAACTTCTGCGACGATGGCTTGCGTTTCAGAGGGATGTTGCGTGGAAGAGAAGACGTTCATCTCTTTTCCTTCTCCGGGGATGCACAAACAGGTTTGTGTTTCAAGATACCAGTGTTCCTGAGCACCGGTGCGTAGTTGTCCCGATAGCTTGTGCGCGGAATTATCAAATCCACTATCAAGATCGCCACGCTGCATAGTACGAGGCGGTGCTAGTACATTATTTTTTTCGATAGCTTGATCTAAGTTCAGGATGGCGTCTAGCTCTTTGTATTCTATACGGATGAGTTGTGCTGCTTTACGCGCTGTTTCGTCATCCTTGGCAGCAATCAATGCGATAGCTTGTCCTATACAAATTACACTATTTTCTGCCAGACATGGTTCGTCATGGATAACTGGACCCATTTGATTTTCACCTGGAACATCTTTTGCTAAAATAATGGCGTGAACACCATTGACTTTTTGTGCTTCATTGATGTCAATTGAAATTATATTGGCATGTGATACAGTGCTGTAAACTACTTTGCCGACCAATAACAATTCATTTACGGGAATATCATCAATGTAAATTGATTTCCCTTCTACATGTGTTATGGCGCTATCGTGATGCGGAGCTTTCATGCGTTGGATGCGGTTTCATTCCAGAATTTTATCAGCAGATTACCGGCTACTATTCTTCTAAATTCAGCACCTGAGCGAGCATCACTCAATGGAGAAAAAAAGTGATTGATGATAGCAGCTGCTGTCATTACATTTTCTCTATTCCAAATTTTGCCTATTAAAAACTCTTCTGCTTTCTTAGCGCAAGTTGTTTGGGCTGCCATTCCTCCGAAAGCGAGTGTGATTGATGAAACAACATTGTTTTCTAAGCGAAGTCTAAATCCACCACTCACAGTGGAAATGTCAAGGTCCTTACGTTTGGAAACTTTATAGGCTTTTACTTGATCTTCTTTCGATGGAAGAGGAATAATAACAGCGGTTATTAATTCATCGGCGCGTTTTGCAGTTTGGCGATAGCCGGTAATGAATTCGCTAATGGGAAATATGCGTGTTTCGGATTCACTTTGTAGTTCTACGGAAGCGTTGTACGCAAACAGTATTGGCAGTGTATCGCCAATTGGAGAAGCGGAGCCTATATTTCCTCCTAAAGTTGCCAGCGAACGGATTTGCCGTGAGCCAAACACATCCAGCATGGTACATAATGCAGGAAGTTCTTTTCTTACTGAATTGCGAATTTCTTCCAAAGATGTGCCGGCTCCAATTCGAATGAGTTGATTATCCTTTGATATTGTTTTTAACTTATCGATTCCTCCAATATCAAGGAGGTCATATAACCGTTCGTGTCGTTTAGTGACGCGCAGTGCGAGGTCAGTTGCTCCGGAAAACACAATGCACTCAGGGTGCTTTTTCTTAATGGACAATGCCTCTGATAAGTTGACAGGACGAAAATACCGTTGGTCGTCAACATTGATTTCAAGATCGGAAGCATTATTTTGTAAGCTAATTAATTGTGATAACGTTCTGCTTTCGTTGAGTTCGAATTGATCCGGATGATGGTCGGGTGTACAAGCCAACTTTGCTGCATCAAGGATGGATCGGTATCCGGTACAGCGACAAAGGTTGCCGGTGAGCGCATCTTCAATCGATGCTTGCGATGGTTGATTTTCGCTTTTCTGTAAAGCAAATAACGACATGACAAAGCCGGGAGTGCAATAACCACATTGTGTTCCGTTGCAATCTACCATTGACTGCTGAACAGGATGTAATTGAGCTCCGCTGGTTTCGGATGTTGTCAGATCCTCAACGGTGATCAGTTGTTTACCGTGAAGCATAGGTAAAAATACCAGACAACTATCAATTGCGGTGTAAGAAAGCTTTCCGTTATCGCCGCGGTTTGCCAATACAACTGTGCACGCGCCACAATCACCTTCCGCACATCCTTCTTTGGTTCCTTTATGCAACGGAGAACTGCGTAAATAATTTAACACAGTGGTTGTTGGAGAAAGTTGCTCTTTTTCCAGATCCAATTCTTTGATTTTTCCCTGTTGGATGTAACGAATAATCTTTTCAGCCATAGGTAATTTTATTGTCCCAGTTGCATGCTAGCGAATAGGGCTATCAAATTTACAAATTGAACAATTCAATTTTGCGGGTCAAGTAAAAGTTACCAACCATTCACTTGTGGCTTTCGATTACTGTATAAATTAATTACCTTGTAGCAAAAAATAAATCTAATGACTAAAGATCCGTATTTAAAAGCAGCGATTGATGAAGCCCGACAAGGTTGGGAAGAAGGTGGTATTCCTATTGGTTCGGTAATGGTAAAGGATGGACAGATAATCGGACGAGGGCATAACCAGCGTGTGCAGAAGGGTGATCCAATTACACATGCTGAAATAGATTGTATGCGTAATGCGGGACGAATTGGCAACTATAATGGCGTTATATTGTATTCGACATTAATGCCATGTTACTTGTGCGCCGGTGCTGTAGTTCAGTTTGGTATAAAAAAAGTTATCGTAGGTGAATCACGAACCTTTCCCGGTGCCGTTGAATTCATGAGAAGCCACGGTGTTGAAGTCATAGATGTTGATGACGCTGAATGTGTCGAAATGATGGAGCGGATGATTCGTGAAAAGCCGGAATTGTGGAATGAGGATATCGGAAAATAATATTGTTTATTGGATGGACTCCCTGGCGTTAACTCCCGAGCATGCGGCTGCCTTGCAGCGTTATAACGAACTTTTGGAGCGTGCCCCAATTGTTGAGGAGGAAAAGGAGCAGTTGTTGAACCATACACTGCCTATGCTCAATGCACGTTATTTGCAATTAGTAGGGGAGAACAAGCTGGAACTGTTAAATTATCAGTTGGAGGCGTTCATGCTTCGCCGGAAAATGGAACTAATTCGTTCTGCCATTAACAGGGGCAGTCCGATTCTTATTGAAGTGATTGAAACACTGGTTCAGGCAGAAGTAAAAGAGCAACGGGAGAAAATGCAGATGGAAGCTGAAAAGTTACAGCAAGCATTAGTGTTCGTTAATACGCCACCCTTAGCGGATGATGAAGCAGCGGAATTAAAGCAGTTGTATTATAAGTTGGCCAGGATGTTGCATCCGGATATGAATCCTGATATTACGCCAGAGCAACAAGCACTTTGGTTGCAGGTGGCCGAAGCATATAAGCAAGGAAATATTGAGCGATTACGTGGACTGATGGTGTTAGCCGAAAGTGGACAGCCTGAATTTGTCAAGAAGCTAACAAGTAGTATAGAAGAATTAGTTCGTCGTTCTAATTATTTACAAATGATTATTGATGCGAATCTAGCTCAAATTGAAAAAATCAAATCCAGTTTTCCTTACACACATATTGAAAATTTTAATGATGATAGTTGGGTGGCACAACAGAACGCTATGATTCGGGAAGCAATTGCTTCAGTATTAATGGAAATCACCGCTACACAAAAATTGATTGAGGTATTGCTCAGTGAAAACGAATAATGAGTGAAGGACTGATAAAAGTTTCTCCGGGTTTGTTAGCGCTTATTCAGGGCGGTGATAAATCATTGATGCCATTTGCAAAAGAGCTGGTGGTACTGGAATGTCATATTGCGGGCACTTCTTACTTGGACTTGCAAGAGGTAGAGCCATTGCTTACTGTTGACGATAAATTTTTTTTGTTGCGTGAACCGGATAACCCACATGATACATTCGCGGTGGCTATCTATACTTCAAAAAAAGTAAAGCTGGGTTACTTGCCGATGAATAAAAATGAGTCGGTGGCCAGGTTACTTGATGCAGGAAAATTAATTTTTGCGGTGCTGGTTGCTAAAGGATGGCAAGATGACTGGCTGAAACTTTCGGTGAAGGTTTTTTATCTGGATCACTAATTATTTTTCACCTATTTTAAACTCCTTTGTGCCGCGCATCCGCGCATTTATACCACTTATTCAGCCACTGTATTTTATTTTTTATTGGTGCTGTAGTATTGTCATCGTACTACTTAATCCAAAGAACTATGGAAACTACTCAGCACCCGGGAATGTTGTCACTGCAATTTTGTGACTTTTTAACTATCAAAAATACGGTTATTGATAGTTATGTTTACCAACAAAAATGTGGTATTGGCCATAAAGTGATTTTGCATACTTTTGATTTTGAGCTAAAAAGCGATAAAACCATTATTCGATGTTGAATCAACTTTATAAGGATGAAAAAAATCAACATCTTTATAGTTTAGGGTACTATACCTATTAGGTCTGCTAATTAACACTACTACAATTTTAATCAATTCATAAAATCACGATTATGAAATCAAAGTCATTATTTTCAATCAGTTCCTTTGCGTTAGCGCTTACTTTAATTGTTTCGCTTTCGGCAAATGCGCAGTCGCCGCTCATTACCGATTTCTCTATATTCGGTGGACAAACTAACACAACCGGTGTTACCACACCTGCTTCGCCAGGACTTGGTGTAGTGCTTAGTTCCTCCACGTCCGTCCCTAGCGGATTGGTGGGAAGTTACGTACTTGTACAATCTACCGGTAACTCTACGATTAACGGTAGTATTTATTCTAACGGCCGAGTTACTTTGGCCAACAGTAATGTCATCGGAGGTAGAATAACAGCTGCCAATACAGCCGGACTTACAGGTTCCATCTTATCAGTTGGTTCCAGTGCGAGCATCTCCGGAAACATAGATGTAAACGGCAATATCGTAATTGGCGGCGGCACGGTTTCAGGTCGTGTCACACAGCCAACTGGATTTACCTATTCTGGTCCTGTTCCTGCGGGTGGGCGTACAATTGGTGCTCCATCACTGCCGGTGTTACCCGCATTTCCTGCTGAAATAAGTTTCCCCAATTTCGGTACTACCAATATCACGGGGACAACGACCATCTCTCCAGGTTCTTATGGTGCAATGACATTAGGTGGAAGTCGAACCGTTACATTCTCAGGTCCCGGCGTTTATGTATTTCGATCAATTAAGAATACAGGAAACAGCAACACATTTTCGTTTAATTTTCAGAATACAACATCTGGAAACATCCAAATCTATGTACACGGTGATGCGGATCTTGGAAAGATCAATTCTCAATTGGTAAACGGGGGATCAGCTAATCGCATATTTCTGGAAACACATGGCACTGGAAGTACGTCCACCAATGGTACTTATTCATTCGTAATTGCCAACGGTTCATCCGGTTCGGTTTCAAGATGGTTAGGAACCGTTTATGCCTCCCGTGCGGCAATTTGTATGGGTTCCGGTACAGGTTCTACCAATTTTACCGGCGCATTATGGAGCACCACACAAGTGCTTGTCAACAGTGGCGTAACTATTATTCACGCACCACTGGCTACTTGCAGTATTCCTAATGCAAACGCAGGTCCCGACAGAGTAATAACTTGTTCAACTCCTTCAGTGTCCCTCACGGGTTCTTCAACAACGGCCGGTGTAACTTATTCCTGGACTGCGCTCAATGGAGGTGTTATTTCAACCGGCGCCACCACTGCTACTCCTGTGGTTTCTGCAGCGGGTACATATGTGCTAACAGTTACGAATACTTCCGGTGGTTGTACTGCTAGGGATACTGCAATAGTGACGGGAAATTTGACTCCGCCGAATGCCAGTGCTGGTGCTGATCAAACGCTTACTTGTACGACCACCTCTGTACAACTCTTAGGTTCATCAACAACGGCGGGCGTTTCTTATTCTTGGTCTGGACCTGGAATTGTTTCCGGTGGCAGCACTGCAAGTTCTACCGTCAATCAGGTGGGTAATTATGTCGTTACCGTTACCAATCCTGCTAACGGTTGCACTTCATCCGATGTAGTTGCAGTTACGTCCAATTATTCTGTACCTAATGCTGATGCCGGTACTGGCAATGCATTAACTTGTACTATTTTGGAAGTAAATCTAAGTGGATCTTCTACCACTTCCGGTGCAACTTATAGTTGGTCGACTACCATTGGAAATATTGTCTCAGGAGCGAAT
>JBEGUX010000090.1:0-8636 GCA_041178685.1 Bacteroidota bacterium | reverse complement strand
AAGTGCATCGGTAGTAGCAAGAGCTGTACCACCCGTAGAAACCGTGTACCATAATATGCCGGAACCTGTTGCCTGAAGATTAGCGACTGTGCTTCCAGAGCAAAAGGTTTGTGGAGATGTTAGTGTTGGTGCAGCAGGATTAGCAACTATAGTTGCAGTAACAGCAAGCCGTGCAGTAGAAACACATCCCGCATCCGATGATTCAGCATAATAGGTCGTTCCGTTAGTTAATGCAGCAGAAGATGCTAGTGCACTACCGCCCGTTGCAGCGGCGAACCACTGAACATTTGAACCGCTGGCAACCAATGATGCTACAGTAGGTGCAGCAGCCGAACAGAAACTCTGTGAGGCATTACCTGTAGGAATGGCAGGACTTGTAATGCTGACTGTGACAGAGAGTCGATCAGAAGATTCACAACCATTTACTGTTTGAGAAGCATAATAGGTTGTTGCATCCGCGAGTGAAGTGCCTGAGGTAAGTAATGTGCCACTAGTTGAAGCATCGTACCACTTTAACGAAGTGCCGGTGGCCGTTAGACTGGCAACAGTGGGAGAAGTTCCGGAGCAAAACGACTGTGATGCAGAACCGGTTGGAGCTGCAGGAATCGTGTTAACCGTCACTTTCACCGTATTGGAAGCAAGGCTTTGTGTAGTGGCGGATTGATTACAATCGTTATCCGTAGCATAAGCAACACAGAAATACCAGCGGTCACCGGCTTCGGAGGCCGAAGTTGCAGGTGTAAATGTTGAAGACGTAGCTCCGGAAACTGTAATAGCTCCGGAAATAGTATTGCTGTTGGTAGTATTATAGTACCATTGATACGAGTACGTAGGATTGCCGGAAGCACCGGAAGTAGTAACTGTGGCCGTCAGTTGGGAGGTCGAACCTCCGACGCAAACTGATTGGTTCGAGTTAGGCGCAATTGATGTAGAAGCGGGACACAGCGGCGTTGATGCCGGAAGTACTGTAACATTTCCCGATACATAACTGATAGTATAATTATCAGCATTGAAAGTGCCACCGGTGGCTGCGGAAGGAGTGGCATCCCCCGAATAAGTACCAGAGGTTGCTCCTGTAGTTGCGGAGGTGCCATAGGTAATGGTAACGCTGCCAATTGTTTCGGAATTCTGCAATCCACTACTGGTAAATGCTGTCGATCCGGATCCGCCGGTTAGCGTTAATCCCTCTGTTTTGCTTACATCATTAGCCGTAACAGTCAGAGCTGCTTTAGCGATGGTGAAAGCCGTCGCTGACGAAGAAGCTTGCTCGTAATTGCCATCGGAAGCGATCGTAGCTGTGGCGGTATATTCACCGGCGCTGGTAGGTCGGGTGGAACTTGGGCCGTAAGATGTAGTTCCCGTTCCTTCGTAACTCCATGTAACGGCACCTGTTGGAGCGACACCTGAACCTACTGCAGGAGCTGATACAGAATTAGGGCCCTGCGCTACACCATTGTAGGTATACGAGCCAACCGTCACAGTTGCTGTTGGGCTGGCTTTGTTTACAGTGTATGAGAGTGTTGCACTTCCGGTGCCGCCGGAATTTGTTGCACTTATCGTAATCGAGTAGTTGCCTGCCGCTGTAGTAGCGCCGACAGCAATTACACCTGATGTGGTATTTACCGTCATCCCAGTTGGTAGATTGGTTGCGTTGTAGCTTGTGGGAGAATTAGAAGCAGTTATAGTGTAAGATGAGGAAGCACCGTAAGTAGAATTTCCATTTGTTGAGCTTGAAATTGAAGGAGCTTGGACTGTTGACGTTGCAGTTCCTGAGAATGTTACATCATCAATACTAAACGATCCGCCTGAAGCTTCTGCATTCCAACCATAAAATCGAAAGGTGACACTTGAACCTGCAGAAATGTTTGTATATGAAGAACCGGATAATGTAATGGTACTACCAGTTGTTGCAGAAGTTGTCGCATCAGTGATTTGGAAAACATTGCTTGAGACAACAGATAACGGACTTCCAGTAACACTAGCGGGAAGATTAGCTGAATAAGAATCTCCGCTACCTCGAACTGAATATTGCCGGATACCAGTTGAAGATCTCTGAACGGTAAATGTTATTGAAGAAACGCTAATGTTAAATCCAGCTGCAGCAGTAAGTGTGACTTGATAATATTGAGAAGTCGAAATATTGCCAGTGAAGACATCTGAGCCAGTAGTTGCACCAAGAGGTTGATTTGTAAATGTGAACCGTCCTGTAGCGTTTGGATTGGTTGAAGTTTGCCCAACAGCTGAGAAGGCTCCAAAATTAATGCCTGTAGCAGACGGCACTGTAGTAGGATCAGTTAATCCTGAAGTTGTGGTTACACTAGAAAATGTATAGGTAACACTATAGTTCTGCCCCCAACTCTCCCCAATCCCCGTCACCATCAGTACGGCGAGCAGGATTGTTCGTAGCAGGTTTTGAAAATTACGCGATGGCGCATTAGCATTCAGCAGTGATGTGCAAGACGTAGAAGTATGCATGGTATGTGTGTGTTGTTGATGACATGGCAGAGAAACACTGGATTCAATCATCGGATAAAAACGAAAATCACCGGAGCGAAATGCCGGTTGGTGGATGGATGTGTGTTTCATGGTGAAGTTGGATGGTCTTGTGTGTTTGCCGTTTAGTTACATAATATATGTAATGAAAAAATGATCACTGCGAAACGGTCAAAAAACCGAACGCAGCAAACAAAATCTTCAAGAAATGTATCGGAAGAGTAGTGGTAGTCTTTTAGTTTATGTGTGTGTGTTATGTTGTGTTGACAAAGTGCAATAAACCAGTCTAATGCGCTTCCGCATGTCATGATTTTTGCAACAAGTAATTATAGCAAGTGCTTCATGAAAATCAAAAAAAACTATTTTATCATAATGTTTTTTTTGGCAAACAGATGAATAAAGTTGGTGAGCGTAATAGGGGCGCACAACCACTTTTTTTGATTAAGAATGCAGGATGTAGAATGCAGAATAAGAATTAAGAATGCAGAATGTAGAATGCAGAATTAGTTATCGCCAACTGCCTACTACGAACCGCCGACCGCCGACCTTTGACCGCCGACCTTCGACCGCCGACCAATGTGGTTCCCGGTCAGCCATGGCAGATGTAATAATCGAGGAGGATGCAGTGAAAGCAGTAGCTTATCCAAATCCTACATCTGGAATGCTTCATCTGAAGTATGAAATCGGGCAGGATGATTTAGTTGGTTATGTTATTTATTCATCTACCGGACAATTGGTAGCTTCGCAAACCCCTGAGTTGAAAACTGTCGGTGAATATGAAATGGATATAAACCTCACTGATATGCAATTCAGTCCGGGTTTATATCACGTCCGGTTACTCCGCGGAAGTCAGACGGATGACTTTAGAATATTATTGAATAAATAATTGATCATATTGATCTAGATTAAAAGTCCCGGGTAAACCACCTGGGATTTTTAATTTTATAATACCGACCGCCGACCTTTGACCGCCGACCTTCGACCGCCGACCTTCGACCACCGACCACCGACCACTAAAGGTTCCCGGTCATCGGTTCGCGGTCTTGTACCCCAGGTACGCCATCGGAAAATACGCCAAGGTCATATCTAAAATTTCAAACCACATTGGAGCAGGGAGGATGTAGGTCATATATAGTCCGGCTGCGAAAAATAAAAATCCAATGATCATAGCGCGCATTAATTGATTTTCTGAAATAAAGCGGCAAACCAGCCATGCTCCGATAAATGTCCCGCCGGCATGAGCAATAAGCGGAGTTATAAAATGTTGTGACTGCATTAATGGCATTGAAGCCGCCAACCCTTCCGGCGTGGAAACATCCGCTCCCGCCGGTAGCGGAATGATGAATCCGCCAATATTTATAATGAATCCGTTTGCCAGTGCCCCCAATATCCAGGCAGCTATGGTGAGGAGGGTGTTTTTTAGGTTTTGCATTTTTTTTTAACGAGTTTTTCTCTATAAATATATGGATTACTTTTACTTGCAGTTTACTTGTTCAATGGGAGTTCATTATTAGTTCAAAGTTCAATATTAGTTCAATGTTCAAAGTTTAAAGTTCAAATTGATGCTAAGCAAAACCTTGAACCTTAAACCTTAAACCTTGAACCTTGAACCTTGAACCTTGAACCGCGAACCTTGAACCTTGAACTAACCTGATAAAATGCTCCGACTCTTAGCCATATTTCTAGCCTTAATTTCCTGTGCAAGCGCGCAACCCTCCGACTTCCGCGTAGTGGGTTATTATGCCGGCCGAACAATTCCTATCGATAGCTTTGAAACAAAAAAGCTGACACACCTGATATATTGTTTTGGTGTGCTGTGCGACAATCAATTCTGCTTGCGCTTTAGCGAAGATTCAGTAACTATTCGCCGGATGGTGGAGATCAAAAAGCAGCAGCCCGGATTAAAAGTGATGCTTTCCCTCGGCGGGTGGGGTGGATGTGAGAATTGCTCACCTGTGTTTTCTACTGAAAATGGTCGCCGGGAATTCGTTGCTTCGGTTAAAGCAATTTCTGATTATTTTGGAACGGATGGAATTGATCTCGATTGGGAATATCCTGTCGTCAAAGGTTTTCCCGGTCATCGCTATGCAGAAGAGGATAAAAAGAGTTTTACATTACTGGTTAAAGAACTACGCGAATCCTGCGGCAAGGATTTTCAAATAAGTTTCGCCGCCGGCGGATTCACAGACTTTGTCAACCGTTCCATCGATTGGCCGGAAGTTGATCGTTATGTAGATTTCATTAATATCATGTCGTACGATCTGGTACACGGTTACAGCACCATCAGCGGTCACCATACACCATTATACTCCACGCCGGAGCAGGTGGAATCGACCGACCATGCAGTTCAATTACTTTTGAAGAAAGGAGTCCCAGCCAGTAAGCTAGTGATTGGCGCTGCCTTCTACGGAAGGATATTTCAATTGGAAAACTCGACAGGCAAATTCCTCTATCAACCGTGTCATTTCTCTCATACGTTTGCTTACCGCAACAGTATAGATACATTGAGCACTGAAAATGGATTTGAACTTCGTTTCGACTCTATCGCGCAGGCGCCTTACGCCATTAATAAAAAACGTAATCAGCTGGCCACGTTCGACGATGAGGTTTCAGTTGCAATCAAAACTCGCTATGCCAAATCAAATCATCTCGGCGGAATAATGTTCTGGCAACTGTACGATGATAAATTCAGGAATGGGTTGCTCGAAGTTATTGATCGGAACCGGTAGAAATTCAATATCTAATAGAGCAGTGCAATTTTGTTCAAAGTTTAAAGTTCAAAGTTCAATTTCAGACTAGGTAATAAGTTAAACTGAGAACCTTGAACTAATATTGAAAATTTGACCGCGAACCATTAACCCTGAACCTTAACCCTTAAACTTTAAACTTTAAACTTTAAACTTTAAACTTTGAACTACTATTGAACCTTGAACTTATTTAATAATATCATTCACCTTGTCCGGCGTCAACGGCTTTGAAATAAATCCGGAAACTACCGGATAGCGCTGCGCTTTTGAAATATCGTTAGGATCAAGAGAGGAGGAAAGGATGTAAATTTTAGATGGCGCAATGTGATGTAGATCGGCTTTAATGTATTCGTCCAAAAACTCCCAACCGTTCATCAACGGCATGTTGATGTCCAAAAAGATAATCTCAGGAAACGTGAGTTCTCTATTTTCGGGAATACTGCTAACGTGCTTAAATGCTTCCTCAGGATTGGTAAAGGAAACGACTTGAACGGGAGGATAGTTGTCCTTTAAAAAATGTTCAGTAATAAAATTGTGGATCGTATCATCGTCCACCAGCATAATCATGTGGTCTTTATTCATAGTATAATTCAATAGTAAATTTGGTTCCTTCGTTTACTGTGCTCGTTATTGCAATATGTCCATTCAATGCTTCCACCTGTGATTTAACAAGATGCAGTCCAATACCGGTGCCATCGACGTGTAAATGGAAGCGTTTATAGAGCCCAAAGATTTTATCACTGTGTCGGTCAAGATCGATGCCAATTCCGTTGTCTTCAAACTCAAGGATGCAAGATGTCGGTGTTACACTGGATCGAATACTGATTTTGCATTTTCGATCTTCGGCACGGTACTTTATTGAATTGTTGATTAGGTTGGCAAATATACTGGTGATATATGATTTGATCGATTGAACACCCGGCACTTGAAGATCAATGGTTATCTCGGGCTGGGCAGATTTAATTTCCTGTTCCAGGCCTTTCAGCGTGGTATTTATTATCTCATTGAAATCAACGTACTCCTTTGATTTACTTAGATCTTTCTTAATGGAAAGAATCTCATTAAGATCTTTCAAAACCGTATCAATGTTTTTTGCGGATGACTCAATGTTTTGCAATACCAATTTGTTGCGATCATCAGCAGGATCTTTTAGATTGAAAATCCTGGAAAGTCCAAGCAGATTGGCAATCGGAGCACGTAAATTATGCGATACGATGTAGGAGTATTGTTGTAACTGAGCGTTATTCCGGATAAGCTCACGTGTCATTTTCAGCTGTTGCTGTTCGTCGATTATTTTAGAAATACGAGTTGATGATATTTCGAGTAATTTTCGGATAATGTTCAGGTTGGCCTCGCTGAAAAAGTCTACAATATGTGTTTGATAGTGTAAAACAGCATAAGTGTTATTATTAATTATGATCGGTGCAGCCAATTCAGAGCCGCTTTGATTGCTGCTGCGCAATTGAGATTTATCCCTTGAACGGTCAGCAATCATGAAGATAATGTTCTCTTGTGCTGTTCGGCCAACAATGCCGCTGCCAATTGGTATACGCTCATTTTCATCGCCATCTTGGAAGGGCAAATCGCTGGAGAACCGGACCAATGATTTACCGGAAGTGTCCATCAGGTAAACGGTAATCTTACACAGGTTACAGATAGTGTGGAAAGTGCTTACCAGATTCTCGAGAATCGATGGAATATTATCCAGACGGTAAGTTTCTGCTGAATAGTTGTTCAGGATTTTCTCAATCCGTTCCGATTCGAGAATCTTTTTCTCTGCTTTTTTCCGCGATGAAATATCCCTGATGTAAAAACTGAATAGCCTGTTGTCAGTGGTTTCAATTTGCGCAGTAAATAATTCAATGGGTATTTCAAATCCGTTAGCGTTGACCCCAACAGTTTCAATCAATTGATTGATGGTGAAAATAGAGGAGCTTTGGCGGCGCAAATTTTCAGGTAAAATTAGATCGCTAAGTTTTTTACCAAGGCATTCTTCCGGCGAGTAGCCGAAGATAGACTGTGCCTGTTTATTCCATTCAATAATGGAACCGTACAGGTCGGTGATAACAACACCATCCAGCGATGAATCAATAATTAATCGAGTGCGATCCTCAATCTCTTTATTCTTTATTTCGGTTTTTATTCGCTCAGAAATATCATTCATAACCGTCAGCGTCACGAGTTGATTCTTGTAATTAAATAAACTGTCGCGAACAAATACGTACTTTAAATTTCCTTTTGGTGTTGTAATTCGGATGGTATAATCAACATTATCATTTCCGCGAAGTAGCTGTTCGTTAGCCGCTTGTATCTTTATTTTGTCTTCATCTACAACATAATCGATGAAAGGCTTGGTTACCTCTGATTTACCACTTTCAACTAGATCGCCAAAAGCCTCGTTGGAAAGTATCAGTTTTTTGTCTTGAATGATACCTACGGGAAGCGGTAGCTCTTGGATTAGACGGCGATTGAGTTTTTCACTCTCCTCCAGCAATCGTTCGTTTTGTTTACGATTGGAAATATTGTTGCAAGCTAATAGCAATTGCGACGAGCCTGTATCTGATAAAATTACTTTAGCCCTTATTTCTACATCAACTAATTTACCGGATAGATGATTAAGTCTTGTTTCCCAAGAGAATTCTCTTTCCGGAGCACTAAAACATTCGTCTATTCTGGTGCTAATTTCTTCACGATTAATTTCAGGAATGATATTTATAAGAGCGTGATCAATCAGTTTATTAGAGTTGTGACCTATTTCTGCTTTTACAGTTGAATTTACAGAGATAATGGTGCCGGCTCTATTGACGATGAATACCATCAATGGATTGTTTTCAAAGAGAGTTCTGTAGCGAAGCTCACTCTCTCCCATTGATTTGTACATTTTTTTAGTTTCGGTGAAATCAACACCGTATCCAATCATCAATTTGAATTCATCTTCTTGGTAATAAGGGTAAAATTTCCTGATCACATATTTCATTTCGCCGTTGGGCAGAACGTGTTCACTCTCTATCTGCTCTTCTTTCCGGCTTTTCAATACTCGTTGAAATAGTGCCCTTCGCTCATCCGCAATTCCAAGTCCAATACCGCGGAATTTACAATAGTCATAGTCTGTTTTTCCGATCATCCACGAACGCAGATTCGGATCTTTAATTCCTTGTGGGTTGACGTAGACATACCTGTGCTGTTCATCAAAGATGGCGATATCGGCAGGGATGTTGTCAAGAATGGACTCATAAAATGCTTTTAATCCTTCCAGCTGTTCGAGTTCATTTTTGGTATTGGTGATATTTTTTGCGGAGACGCAAACGCCTTTAATGGTATTACTTGCTTCGTCATGAACCGGATTCATGATCACACGAAACCAGTATTTTTTCTTAGGTGATGGCTGGAAGTTGA
>JBEGUX010000089.1:0-9973 GCA_041178685.1 Bacteroidota bacterium | reverse complement strand
AGGGTAGCAAAGGCTTTAAAACTGCATCACCGTCCAATCCGATAGCAGAAAAAGGTAGCACATGTGATCCATCCTCAACACCAAAATTGTAGATCTCATCCTGATCAACACACACGACTTCACCAATTGAAATGCGATGATCTATAGCACCTGCTATGCCCAGTGCAATTACCAGATCGTAACGGTCCTCCTGCAACTTTTTGGTCAGCGCATACGTGGTGGCTACCATACCAATGCCAGTGACGAGAAAATCAATGCTCGGCTTGATGGGCTGTTGCATAATACGTTCCCGTAGGGCGCTTATTTCCTGATCAGTAGCAGCGACAAGCAGAATTTTCACAGTTCAAAATTACCCTTTTCCCGGCTATTAATGAAAAGGACCGCCAATATGAGTTAGAGGTTTATTAAAATCACGTCCGGAAGTCCCTATTTTCGCTACCTTTGTACTATGATTTACATTACCAGAAAAGAGTCATTTTGCGCGGCACATAAAGTGGCCCGTAAAGACTGGTCAGACGAAAAAAACAGAGAGGTTTTCGGCAAGTGTTCCAACCCAAATTGGCACGGGCACAACTATACCTTATGGGTCACTGTAAAAGGTGAAATCAATCCTGAAACCGGTTTTGTTGCCAACCTCAGTGAAATCAGCGATATCATCAAGCGCGAAATTCTTGACAAGGTCGATCATAAAAATCTTGATCTGGACGTTGATTTCATGGCCGGAAAAATCAGCTCCACCGAAACATTGGCGTATGAATGTTGGAAACGGCTAGAGCAACCCATCAACCAACTGGGCTGCTTTTTACATAGCGTCAAACTTCAGGAAACGGAAAAAAATTTCGTAGAATATTTCGGCTAGTCTGCAGTCACTTTTCAAAACATTATGATTGAACAGTCAATGATCAACGAAAATGAAATGGACGGTTACGAAAAAATCGACCGGTTCAATCCTAAAATGATTGCATCCATTTCACAACATTACTCTGAAATTCTCGATACCATAGGAGAAGATCCAAAGCGTGAAGGACTGCTTAAAACACCGGAACGTGCAGCAAAAGCGTTACAGTTTTTAACTCATGGCTACGACCTTGATCCTGCAGAAATTTTGCGCTCTGCACTTTTTCACGATGACTATAAACAAATGGTAATCGTAAAAGAGATTGAAATCTATTCGATGTGTGAACACCACCTACTGCCCTTTTTCGGAAAGGCGCACATCGCTTATATTCCTAATGGTAAAATCGTAGGATTAAGCAAAATCCCTCGAATTGTCGACGCTTTCGCACGACGACTTCAGGTGCAGGAGCGCCTGACCACTCAAATCAGAGATTGCATCCAAGATACGCTTGAGCCGCTTGGCGTAGCAGTTGTTATTGAAGCCCGCCATTTGTGCATGCTAATGCGTGGTATTCAAAAGCAAAATTCTTCTGCCACAACCTCAGCATTTACGGGGGAATTTGAAAATGAAAAAACAAGAGCAGAATTTATCCGTTTAATTAGTGCCAATCTTGCTTAACAGACGATTTCGGCAAGATTTTTGATATTAGTTCTTAAAAATTACACATATTCAGTAAAAAGATATATTTGATCTGTAAAACCAACTAAAATGGACAATAATAATTTCAACATCAGTTCCTGGCAGCAAACAGGAACCTCAACTCAAACCGTTTCGAAAACATTCATGTCGGGTGTATTCGCCTGGATGGGAATCGCATTGGGCATATCGGCCTTAACAGCTTGGGTATTTGGCAATGACATGTCCTATATGTCATACTTGATTAACGTCGAATCCGGCGGTCTCTCCACGCTCGGTTACGTCGTTATGTTTGCGCCAATCGGATTTGTTCTCTTGATGAGCTTCGGATTTAATCGCCTTTCCTCGACAGCACTTACAGCCTTGTTTCTTGTCTACGCTGTAATCATGGGAATGAGTCTCAGCTTTATTTTCCTTGCCTACACAATGGGTTCTATCGTCGGAGTGTTTGTTTCTTCAGCAGCCATGTTCGGATTAATGGCAATTATGGGTTACACGACCAACACCGATCTTACTAAAATGGGATCTATACTGATGATGGCATTGATCGGTATCATCGTAGCCAGTCTGATCAACATGTTCCTAAAGAGCGATGGTATGAGCTATATCATTAGCATCGTTTCTGTAATCATCTTCACCGGCCTAACAGCTTATGACGTTCAAAAGCTAAAGAATATCGGCGCAGGAGTGGAGTACGGTACGGAAGCAACAGCGAAACTTAGTATCATCGGCGCTCTAACGCTCTATCTGGATTTCATCAACTTATTCCTTGCTTTGCTTCGATTGTTCGGCAATCGCCGCGATTAATCAGCATAACAGTTTATTTTAAAGCCCGGAAATCCGGGCTTTTTTTATGCCGCTTCATTTCCTAATTTTGACCGACTTGAAAATCGAATAACATGAAAAAAGCATACATATTCCCCGGACAAGGCGCACAGTTCCCAGGCATGGGAAAAGATTTGTACGAACAGCACGAAAGTGCGAAACAACTTTTCGAAAAAGCTAATGACATTCTTGGCTTTCGGATCACGGATATCATGTTCAGCGGTACCGAAGAAGAACTAAAACAAACAAAAGTCACTCAACCTGCCATTTTCCTGCATTCAGTAATCATGGCGCATACACTGGGCGAATCCTTTCAACCCGATATGGTGGCCGGTCACTCGTTGGGTGAGTTTTCCTCTCTGGTCGCCAACAAGGCACTAACTTTCGAAGATGGATTGCTACTTGTAAAAGCACGTGCTTTTGCGATGCAAAAAGCCTGTGAGCTACAGCCATCGACGATGGCTGCCATTTTAAATCTTGACGACAATATCGTTGAATCAATTTGTGCTGAAATTTCTGCTAGCGGAAAAGTTGTTGTAGCTGCCAACTACAACTGCCCCGGTCAGCTGGTAATTTCCGGCTCCGTAGATGGAATAAATGAAGCATGTGAACGGATGAAAGCAGCGGGCGCCAAACGTGCGTTGGTACTTCCCGTCGGTGGAGCGTTTCACTCGCCATTAATGGAACCCGCGCGCACAGAACTTGCTCAAGCTATTGAATCAACCACAGTAAACGTTCCGATTTGTCCTGTCTACCAGAACGTAAACGCATTACCCACCTCCGATCCTGCCGTAATCAAAAACAACTTGGTTGCTCAGTTAACCGGTCCTGTTCGTTGGACACAAACTGTTCAAAATATGATTACGGACGGCGCTACCCAATTCATTGAAGTGGGTCCGGGAAAAGTATTGCAAGGGCTGGTTAAAAAGGTAAATAAGGATATGGAAGCGGTTTCCGCTTAATTGAGTTCCTTTTATCAAATAGTTAAGCTGCCAATGGCAGCACTACTTTTTTTTCGTACATTAACTTCGTTTTGATCACAAACGAATCGTGGCACTTCTGAACTCTATATTAACCTGGTGGATGAAAAAACGGATTCATCAGATTGAATTATTTCTGAAGTACCCTGAAGAGGTGCAACAGGAATGGTTGAAACGGCTTGTTGATACAGCTAAATATACAGAGTTTGGTCAACAGTACGATTTTAAGTCAATTCGCAATTCACAAGATTTTAAAGCAAGAGTTCCCATACATAATTACGACTCGCTCAAGCCTTACATCGACCGGTCACTTCACGGTGAGCAAAATATTTTGTGGCCTACGGAGATCAAATGGTTTGCAAAATCATCCGGTACGACTGCTGGAAAAAGCAAGTTTATTCCTGTAAGTGTGGAGGCAATGGAAGAATGCCATTACAAAGGCGGAAAAGACCTGCTCTCCATTTATTGCAACTTAAAACCAGATACACAGATTTTTACCGGAAAGGGACTCACCATGGGTGGAAGTCATCAAGCCAACCTGTCCGGTTCCGACTCTTACATTGGCGATATTTCAGCGGTATTAATGCAGAATCTGCCCTTCTGGGCGCAGATGATTCGCACGCCCGAACTTTCGATTGCATTGATGGATAAATGGGAGACGAAGATTGAACGAATGGTTGAAACGACCATCAGCGAAAACGTCACCTCTATCAGCGGCGTTCCAACTTGGACATTGGTGCTGGCTAAAAAAGTTTTAGAAGTAACCGGAAAGAAAAATTTGTTGGAAGTATGGCCCAATCTGGAGCTCTTCATCCATGGTGCAGTTAGCTTTACACCTTATAGAGATCAATTCAAGGAACTTCTCCCCTCCTCATCGTTTAATTACCTGGAAACTTATAACGCATCGGAAGGATTTTTTGGAATCCAGGATCGCCTTCATAGCGAAGACATGCTGCTGATGCTCGACTACGGTGTTTATTATGAATTTATGCCAATGGAGGAGTATGGAAAAGAAAATCCAAAAACCGTTGGGCTGGAAGAAGTTGTTCTTAATAAGAACTACGCACTCATCATCTCTACCAATGCAGGTTTGTGGCGCTACCTTATTGGTGACACCATCCGATTCACCGAGAAATCACCCTACCGTTTCCGTATCACTGGTCGCACGCGGCTTTTCATAAATGCTTTTGGCGAAGAGGTCATTATCGAAAATACCGACGAAGCCGTCAGGATTGCCTGCGAAAAAACTGGCAGTCAGGTAAAAGATTATACCGTCGCGCCCGTTTATTTTAGTGGTGGTGACAATGGCGCTCACGAGTGGCTGATTGAATTCGAACGTACACCCGACAACCTGGAATACTTCACCGAAGTGATGGACAATGCCTTGAAATCCCTCAATTCCGACTACGAAGCAAAACGCTATCGCGACATGGCGCTTCGTTTACCCGTGGTTCATGCCGTGCCCGAAGATACGTTCATCAACTGGATGCGAAAGAAAAATAAACTTGGTGGACAACACAAAGTACCACGATTGAGTAATGATAGGCAATTCATCAACGAAATATTGGAACTCATGCAAGTTCCGGCTTTAAATTAATTCCAGATGAAAAGACTGCTGTTAATTGTAGCATTAGTAGTGCTTGGCGGATTTTCAGCTGAAGATTTTAAACAGAATTTTGAGCTTCCCTTCCGTTCCGCCAAATTCATTACGACAGATAATATCGGTAACGTATTTGTTATTGCCGATAACCAGGTGTTGAAATTCAGTCCTTCCGGCAAACCGCTACAGAACTTTAGCGATATGCGGCAAGGCGAACTTAGAACTGTGGACGCGGGCAATCCACTGAAAGTGCTGCTTTTCTATCCGGATATGGCCAGAATCACTTTACTGGGAACACAATTTGCTCCTCAATCGACCATTGAATTACGAAATATCGGCATACAGCAACCAACATTAGCGTGCAACTCGCAGAACACCGGATACTGGGTATATGATTTACAGGATTTTCAATTGAAGAAAATCGACCTGAACTTGCAACTGCAATTTCAAAGTGGAAATTTGCTTCAAACAACAGGCAAGCGGATAGTTCCCAACTTTATGCTGGAATACAATAACCGTGTATATATCAATGATCCGGTCAATGGTATTTTGGTTTTCGACCAATTTGGAAGTTACTTTAAAACAATACCAGTTACTGGACTGTATCAGTTTCAAGTAAAAGGAAACGAATTATTATACCTTAAAGAAAACAAGCTTTTCGCTATGGACTTGAAGCTCTTGAGCGAACGGGAAATAAGTCTGCCTGAGCATGGACAACTACGTACTTTCTGCGCTTCAGACGAACAATTTTATTTATTAACAACTGATAGCCTGTTTGGCTATTCCTATTAAATTAGCTGACCTCAAATCACACACTTAACTGAACTGAATATGCCTTCAAAAGCAGTAACGCTTCGTAAAAGCACCTCCAAATCAGGAGCCAAACCAACAGCTTCTAAAGCAGCTACAAAGAGCGCTTCAAGCACTAAAAAATCAACCGAAAAATATGCTCCGACGCGTAAACAGTTAAATCCGCTTCACATTGCAATCGCAGGAAATATCGGAGCCGGTAAAACGACGCTAACGAATCTTTTGGCCAAAACCTTGAAGTGGGAGCCTCATTTTGAAGACGTTGACGACAATCCATACCTCAACGATTTCTATGAAGATATGCAGCGCTGGTCATTCAACCTGCAAATCTATTTCTTGAACTCACGTTTCGAGCAAATCACTAAAATCCGTCAGTCGGGAAAAACGATCATTCAGGATCGTACTATTTATGAAGATGCCAACATCTTTGCTCCTAACCTGCATGCTATGGGTTTGATGACCACACGCGACTTCAATAACTACCAGTCGCTGTTCAACGTGATGTCAAAATTTGTTTCTCCGCCGGATCTGATGATTTACCTGCGCGCAAGCGTTCCAACCCTGGTGAACCAAATCGCAAAACGTGGTCGTGATTATGAAAACTCTATCCGTATCGACTACTTGAAACGCCTTAATGAGCGTTACGAGGCATGGATTTCCACCTATGACTTGGGCAAATTATTAATCATTGATGTTGACGATCTTAATTATGCCGACAACCCGGAGGATTTGGGAAAAGTAGTTAACAAGATTAATGCAGAAATCAACGGACTATTTTAGTCTATGCATACAATATGAAAGCAAAAAGCCATCCTAATCGGATGGCTTTTTTTATGGAAAAAACTTCTTAAAGATTATCGCTCGATTAGCCAATAAATCTATTCAAATCGGCAATGCTGCTATCGAAGGTGAATGCAGAGTACACCAGGTAATAATTCATAGGATCGACCGTGCGGGCATAAGCTGCTTTGGCAATCTCCAACCTGCTGGATTCGAAACTGAATACCTCTAACAAAGAAGCGACCTGTGCCGAAGTGAACATTCTTCCACGAATCAGCTGATGAGCGAGCTCTACACGTGAACTTTCAAAAGTACGTTGTGCGATAATATTTCGAATTCCAAAAAAATCTTCGTCACTAACAGCCGCATAGCACAATGGCTCATTAAATGTGGAATAATCGTAACAACCGACAGTCTGGAATGAATTATGACAGCTTACCATCTGTAACATACCAAAACGATTCAACCGCATAACAACGTCAGCACGAGCCGGCAAGGACACAATGCCATCATAAATCACCACTGCCTGTTGACCATAAGCATGACGGCGATTGGATATTTTCACTATTCGAATATGATGATTACCAGGTCTTAACTGATCGAAATAAAACTCATTGCCAGCAAAGGATGTCCACTGGTGATTCAAACGGACTTTATAATTAGCATTACCTTCAATCGTCAGCGTAAGATTGGATAAGCCCGAAGCACTGGCAGTAAAGACGCAAAAAATGAATGAGATAGCGGTGATAAGTAATTTTGTTTTCATAGGAGAACCTCCTGTTCTTTGGGTTTAAAAGAACATTCCAATTCCCGTGCCAAACCAATAAATTAAATGAAATCTTAATGAAGCAAATTGATTAAAGTTCGCTAAAATCAAGAAAAGTAGTCGTATTCAAACCGCATTCCGTAATGTTTATCACGTCCTCCCCTTGATGCATCAATTTCAAAAACCTGTTCATTAACCAACTGGCCAACATCATCGTACTCGTAGATATTCTTCCGTAACAATAAACCGGCACTATCGAACAGCTCTTGAGTAGTCATGCGATTCTCCTCATCATACGCATATCGAATCGTCTTAGAATAAAAATCTTTATACGCTCTTTCTACGACATTTGCACGCTCATCGTAGGTTGTATTTATTGCAGCGATAAGTTTTCCTTGAGAGTTGGTCTGCCGGCTTGACAATTCTTTACCATTACTATCAAATTGAGTAATAGTAGTCGACTCCAGTGCTCCACTATCATCGTATGATTTTTCTTCTACCAACAGTGACTCACCACGCTGAGCTGTCAACTCCTCTAACAAACGGCCATCGGCTGAAAATTTATGACGCGCTAACAACTCTCCCTTTTCATCATAGTTGAACTCCTCACGGAAATCCTGATCACCTTCTTCATCGTACCGAATCAATGATACCACACGATCAGCAGCATCATAAGTGTATTCTATCTTCTCGCCTTCATCTTCACCGTATACCTTAACTTCCTGTAATAGCAATCCCTTATCATTACGCTTAAATAGGCGCTTTTCTGTAACATCGTCCAATGCATAGTACAATTCATGCTCTAATAATTTTCCACTTTCTGTGTAGCAGTAATCATTTCTTTCTTCCAGCTCTCCGGAATTGTCAAATTTGGACTCCTTAAGCACATTACCCATTGCATCCATATCGACAACAAGTTCAAGAAACTCATCATCAGCTTTCATCATAAGTTCGGAAAAACTAAGTGTTTTATATACTTGATGAAAACGGCGAATGGTTTTTACTTTCTTATTCATAATCGTTTTAATTTATCCGGTTGGACTAAAAGTAATATGTATAACGTGCTACTTACTCACATACTGCCGAACTTCTTTATCGGTTATTTTTGCATCACTCAGAATGACGAGTCGTTCTACAACATTACGCAGCTCTCGTATATTTCCTGTCCAATCTATTTTTTGCAGCTCTTTTAGCGCTTCCTGAGTAAATACTTTTGATGGCATTCCATAGTCATCACAAACCTCTTTGACAAAATGTTCAGCCAGCACCGGTATATCGGATTTACGTTCATTCAGCGAAGGAACATGAATTAAAATCACGCTCAGCCGGTGGTAAAGATCCTCTCTGAAATTGCCCTTGGCGATCTCCTGGCGCAAATCCTTATTCGTCGCAGCGATAACACGTGGAGAAACGGCAATATCTTTCTCACCGCCAACACGAGTGATTTTATTTTCCTGCAATGCCCGTAAGACTTTAGCCTGCGCCGAAAGACTCATATCGCCTATCTCGTCAAGGAATAATGTACCACCACTCGCCTGTTCGAATTTACCAAGCCGTTGCTTTATTGCAGATGTAAATGCTCCCTTCTCATGTCCAAAGAGTTCACTTTCTATCAATTCAGAGGGAATGGCAGCACAGTTCACTTCAATCATCGGACCGGCTGCATGCTGACTTTTCTCGTGAATCCATCGAGCCACCAGCTCCTTACCTGTGCCATTACCACCTGTGATGAGCACTCTGGCTTCAGTAGGGCCAACGCGATCCACCAATAGCCGGATCTGCTGCAACTCGGGAGAGTTGCCAATCATTTCACGCACTTTAGAAACTTTTCGACGTAGCGACTTGGTTTCCTTCACCAAAGTTGTTCGATCAAGTGCGTTTCGAACGGTGACCAACAAACGATTCAGATCGGGAGGCTTAGAAATAAAATCATAAGCGCCTTTTTTCAACGCTTCAACTGCCGTATCGATGGTTCCATGGCCGGTAATCATCACCACAGGTAGATCCGGATGAAGTTCCTGTAACTTACTCAACACTTCCATACCATCGACCTTTGGCATCTTAATATCACACAACACCAGGTCAAATCCACCTTCTGTTGCTAATCGAATTCCATCTGCGCCATCTGCAGCTTCTTCCACCTCGTACTTTTCAAATTCAAGAATATCGCGCAATGCATTTCGAATGGCTTTTTCGTCGTCGATGATCAATACTTTGGACATGGAATTTTGCTTTCAGCTAATATACAAAATGGTTTAACTGTAATTATGGCAACGGCATACCTTTGGCTATCCGAAAAGCAGCACCCTCTTTTAGTGCAAAGGTGGATAATAACATCTTCTTGAATCCAAATTGTTTTAGAACTAAATGGGTGGTGATGCTTGCAAGCACAATCATATCCACCCGCATACGGACAAGGCCTTTCATTGCAGTCCGTTCTTTTCGTGTCGAACGAAGAAGTTCACTATGCAAGTCAAAATAAGACTTTAGTTTGAATATGTAGGTCGACTTCCCACGCAGCGGATCCCTACCGGATTCACGATGACCAATCATTCGGGCATACGATTCCGAAGATCCCGAAGCTCCCACCAGAATATTTACCGGGTATTTCTTGATCGCTTCCTCCAGGGGAGCAATCTCGTTAAGAATATATGCTTGTAGCTTTTTTATTTGTGAAG
>JBEGUX010000088.1:0-2704 GCA_041178685.1 Bacteroidota bacterium | reverse complement strand
ACGATGTTATTTATCGGAGCAACGCCAATCGCTTTCAATCGATGCTGAAACCACTCCGGAGAATCCTTCACTTCCTCGTTGGAGATGGTAATTCCGGAGTATCTAGGACAAGCTGTAAGGTCCTTTACTTCCACCGAAATTGCAAGACCATTAGCAGTCTTCTCTACAGCAGAAGTAGCCGGCAATTCAACCTTATGTGCATTTGAATTTCCGGCACGAAGATTTAAAATGGCTGCCAAATCTTTGGCTACACCAATATGAGACGCTGCATCAACACGATTGGGAGTGAGGCCGATTTCAAAAACGACATCATCTTCCACTTTAAAATAATCTTTTACTAAAAGTCCTATCGGAGCATCTGCCGGCAACACCAAAATTCCAGCATGCGAAGTCCCCAAACCGATTTCATCTTCCGCACAAATCATTCCTTCGGATAACTCACCACGAATTTTTGACTTTTTAATTTCAAATGCATCTCCACTCAACGGATGAACAGTAGTACCAACTGGAGCCACGACTACACGTTGTCCGGCAGCAACATTCGGCGCACCACAAACGATTTGCAAATCTGCTCCACTGCCGATATCAACCGTCGTCAAACTTAACTTATCTGCGTTCGGGTGTCGCTGACACGTCTTGACTTCACCAATCACCAATCCGTCAAGGCCGCCTTTAACAGTTTGGTAAACTTCAGTCCCTTCCACTTCCAAACCGCAGTTGGTCAGCAAAGCGGACACCTCGTCAGCAGGTAACGAAACAGACAAATAAGATTTGAGCCAATTATAGGAGATTTTCATAGTAATAATTGAAGGCCAAAGATACGCGTTTCTTTGCCTTGCCCATCAACTGATTCTACCCCAATTTCCGGACTTTTTAAGGACTTGACTCAGCTGTTCTTTCACGCCTTGATGCTGAGGTTTATCCAGATGCGGATCCGACTGCAACAATTCCATGGCTGCATCGCGCGCCACCACAATAAGTTTTGCATCACGAGTAAGGTTAGCCAGCTTCAGGTCCAGTACGCCGCTTTGCTGCGTTCCTTCCGCATCTCCCGGCCCACGCAATTGAAGGTCCATTTCTGCAATTTTAAAACCATCGTTTGTATCACACATTGTTTTTAAACGGAGGCGGGCTTCGTTGCTTAGCTTGAACGAAGACATGAGAATACAATAGGATTGCTCTGCCCCACGACCAACGCGGCCGCGCAACTGATGTAATTGTGAAAGACCAAAGCGATCGGCATTTTCTATTATCATGACGGAAGCATTGGGTACATTGACACCAACTTCAATGACAGTGGTAGCCACCATGATATGCGTTTCGTGCCTGAGAAAACGCTGCATTTCAAAATCCTTATCGGCTGGCTTCATTTTTCCGTGAACTATACTCACGTGATAAGTTGGCGACGGAAAATCCCTACAAATGGCTTCGTAGCCATTCATCAGGTTGTTGAGATCGACTTTTTCCGACTCCTCAATGAGTGGATAGACAATATAAGCCTGGCGGCCTTTATCCAACTCTTTCTTTAAGAACGACCAAACTTGTAATCGATGCTGATCCGTGCGATGAACGGTGGAAACCGGTTTCCTTCCAGGCGGCAGTTCATCAATGACTGACACGTCCAAATCACCATAGAGTGTCATCGCTAATGTTCTTGGAATCGGCGTCGCAGTCATCACCAACACATGAGGTGGCTGTGTATTTTTAGCCCAAAGTTTAGCACGCTGTTGCACTCCAAAGCGATGTTGTTCATCAATTACAACAAAGCCTAGATTATTAAACTGCACCTCCTCCTCTATCAACGCGTGCGTACCAATTAATAGCTGAATACTTCCATCCCGTAAACCAGTGTGTATTTCTTTCCTGCGCGCAGTTTTAGTCGAGCCGGTCAACAAAGCCACTTGAACACCTAACCCATCTAACATGGAGCCAATCGACGCAGCATGTTGTGTGGCAAGAATTTCTGTAGGCGCCATAAGACATGCCTGATAGCCATTGTCAATAGCTATCAGCATACTCATCAAGGCTACAACTGTTTTTCCGGAACCAACATCACCTTGTAGCAGTCGGTTCATTTGTCTTCCAGATCCACAATCTTGCCGTATCTCACGAATGACGCGCTTTTGTGCATTCGTTAACGGGAAAGGAAGCTTTTCTTTGAAGAACGTCGTAAACTTTTCTCCAACGATCGAAAAGTTCATGCCTTTATACTTTTCAGTGCGTAAAAGTTTCTGACTTAACAGCCGAAGCTGTATATAAAACAACTCCTCGAATTTCAATCGTGACTCTGCTTGTTGAAGTGCTTCCGGAGTATCGGGGAAATGAATCTGTGTAAGAGCTGATCTTCTCCCTATCAATCGATATTGACTAATCGATTGTGGAGGAAGCGTTTCCTTTAATGCAGCAGGGAGCTGTAGCTGTAATTGTTTTTGAAGGCGTAAAATTCCTTTGCTATCCAACCCTTTTACTTTGAGTTTTTCAGTAGATGGGTAAACAGGCTGCAACGCCGATGCCATCTCTTTGCTGGCTTCCGCCACCAACTCTAACTCAGGATGAATAACATTGAGTATTCCATTGAAGCTCGAAGGCTTTCCAAAAAGAATATACTCCGTATTTAATTTAACAGCCTGCATCACCCATTTCAAGCCCTGAAACCATTTTAATTCAAGTGTACCGGCTTCATCCTGGAAGATTCCGGAAAGGT
>JBEGUX010000087.1:0-4771 GCA_041178685.1 Bacteroidota bacterium | reverse complement strand
TCACGGAAAGGAGCGCCCAGCTTTGCAGCAGGAACACCTTGCAACAAGGAAACCAGTGTGTTCGTCAATAGCTTCTTCAATGCAATAGTATTCATCCCTGGTTCTACAGGCAATTTGTAGCATTGTATAGATTTTCCTGCAAACAATAATGCAAAAACACCCGAGTCCGGACCAACAAAAAATTGATTCTGGAATTGCACTACCAAAAAGTTAGATCCCTCTTTCGAAACACTTCCTTCTTTGGAGTAAACTCCAATAAAATGTACCGTGCCTTCGGGAAAATGCGGATAGGTATTCCCAACAATATGTGCAGCCCCCAACCGATCGTGAACCGTGATCAGGTGAGTTACATCAATAATAACTACAGCCGGCAACAGTGAATAGATCTCTCCTTTGAATGCAGCGACATATGAATCGCGCAATCCCCAGTCGGTGGTCATCGTTAATATTGGCATCGTAAAACCCTCACTACGACTCCTGTTGAAAACTTATCGTCGCGTTTCTGTCAAAAGTAGATAGTTTTGAAGTAGAATTGATCTGTTAACCGTCGCCCTTTCTCACACCCCATGTGAATAACCTTTGGACTGCGAAAAGCGACAAATCTTTAAAACCTTGAGCGAAGTAATCATCCCGATAGACACCTTTAACCCGGTTGAATTTTTTGGCGTAAACGACAGTAACCTTGAAATCATTCGAAAGAATTTTCCTGAACTTAAGCTGGTAGCTCGTGGCAATGAAATCAAAGTAATTGGCGACGATAAACACATCCATATTTTCAGCGAGAAGATCAATAAACTGATTCAGCATTACCAAAAATTTGGTAGTCTTACTGCCGATAATGTGAGCCATTTTTTGGGCTCCGATCCTTCCAAAGAAATTGCCCAACAACAACCCACAGGTGATGTCCTGGTTTTCGGACAGAATGGAATTATGGTGCGTGCCCGCACCGCCAACCAGAAACGGATGGTGGAGAGCTCGGAAAAGAATGACGTTGTCTTTGCCATTGGTCCAGCCGGTACGGGTAAAACGTATACTGCTGTTGCGTTGGCAGTGCGCGCTTTGAAGAATCGCGAAATCAAACGAATCATTCTTACACGTCCGGCAGTGGAGGCCGGTGAAAATCTTGGATTCCTTCCCGGTGACTTAAAAGAAAAAATCGATCCGTACCTGCGCCCGTTGTACGATGCGCTGTATGATATGATTCAGGGCGAAAAGGTTAAAACCTATGTGGAAAATGGCATTATTGAAGTAGCGCCACTCGCCTTCATGCGCGGAAGAACACTCGATAATGCTTTTGTTATCCTTGACGAAGCACAAAATGCAACGGAAAGTCAGTTGAAGATGTTCCTTACCCGTATGGGACCTTCCGCAAAGTTCATTGTCACCGGCGACGTAACACAAATCGATTTACCGAAAAACCAACCTTCAGGATTAGTGCAAGCCATCAAGATACTATCCAATGTTAAAGGAATTGATTTCATTTATCTGGATGCTCAGGATGTCGTTCGCCATCGCCTTGTACGCGAAATTATCGAAGCCTACAATAAAGACCGTTAATCTCTATGTCAGCTGTGACTTCTCCTACCGATGCCGGGTGCATCGCCCAAACCAATTTTCAATTTCCCGGACAAACCGGGTTTTATCGCGGAAAAGTTCGTGACGTTTATTCCATCGGCTCGGATAAACTTGTTATGGTGGCCAGTGATCGTATCTCCGCTTTTGATGTAGTGTTACCACGACCGGTTCCTTTCAAAGGTCAAGTTCTCAACCAGCTGGCAGCACATATGCTGGCTGCAACTGCTGATATTGTTCCCAATTGGGTAATTACTATTCCTGATCCCAATGTTACCATCGGTTGGCGCTGTGAAGCGCAGCGGGTGGAAATGGTCATTCGCGGTTACTTGGCCGGTCACGCGTGGCGCGAATATAAATCGGGCAAACGAGAAATTTGTGGTGTTGCATTGCCGGATGGGTTGCGCGAGAACGACCGACTGCCGGAACCTATCATTACACCAACTACCAAAGCAGATCAAGGTCACGATCAGGATATTTCACGCGAAGAAATTCTTCGCACCGGAATTGTTCAGGAAGCGGATTATTTGTTGATGGAAAATTATACTCGTGCTCTTTTTCAGCGAGGAACAGATATTGCCGCTAAACAGGGTTTAATCTTGGTGGACACGAAATATGAATTCGGAAAGCGCAATGACCAGATTATCATCATCGATGAAATTCATACGCCTGATTCCTCACGTTATTTCTACAGCGATGGCTATGCTGAACGCCAGCAGCGTGGAGAAGCGCAAAAACAACTATCGAAAGAGTTTGTGCGTCAGTGGTTGATCGAAAATAATTTCCAGGGTAAGGAAGGACAAACAATTCCTTCCATGTCAGATGAGTGGCTGGCACAAATTTCTGAGCGCTATATTCAGTTATATGAGAAAGTGACTGGCTCGAAATTTTTACCTCGTAAAACGGAAAATTTGCTCGGTGAAATAGAGCAAAATGTACTCAAGTATTTGAGTTGAACTTAGCGTTCAAGCTGTGCCACCATTGATTGGAAGGCAGCTTCATTTTGCAATCCTTGCAATAATTTTTCTTCCCGCAATTTTTTAGCATCGTCTAGGCCTAAGCTGATGGACTTTTGCAGCCATTTTAATGCTGAAGTTTTATCTCCCAATTCTGTCGAAAGACAAGCAGACAAGAACGCCCATTCCGGATTTTCAGGATCGGCAAGTCTGTAAAGCTCAATATACTGTGCTGCAGCCGCTGTATTCGTTTGATCAAGTGCATTACGTGAATACATGTAAGCTCCCAATGAAACAAATCCTAATAATCGCTGGTTGACTAAATCGCTTTTGTTTGCTCGCAATTGTTGCAAACGATTCTTCCACCAGTTGATGTCCTTGTCTTGAAAAGCCTGTTGCAATTCTTGCTTAAATTGTTGCTCATTTCCCAGCTCGTTGGTGAATTGAGCAAGCCGCTGACCAAAGCCTGGTGAGTTCTTGTTTTTTTGTAAAGATGATTTTGCTAGAGCATTATCAATTATTCCCTCAGTACAGGCCACATAGTGTCGCAACTTGAAATCTTTGAGAATAGGATCATACTCCTTATCAATTGATTGTAAAAAGTTTGTCGACAATTTTGTAATTGCAGCAGTATCGCAATGTGAATTTGAGCGACAGCGAATAGCCATGCACCAAAGTAGTGCAGATTCAAACTCGGAGGATGTTGGCCATCTGTGATCATTATTCGTGACCAACATCGAGTGACGATAAGGCATGGTATCTAAAGCCGCTGTATAATACAGTACTTCCGAAAAATTCATATCGCGCAATCCTGCTATAGCCATCGAAGGGATTTTTACAGGCAAGGAATTGGGCGGAAATGCAGCACCACAATAAATGACAGAGGCAATACCGGTCAAGGATGTTGCAGCAGCAATAGCTGCTTTTGCACCGCCGGAAAATCCAACCAGGTAAATAGCTGCAGGATCAATTGGCAGGGTGTTGTTGGCTTCGTTTAACAAATCGCTGACAATAGTTCCGGATTCCGGCAGTGTAATTCCGTTTTTTGCATCGAGCGAGGCGGCTAAAATAAAGCCACATTGATCGGCTAATTCCTTGTACTTCTCCAACGGTTCTTCGCCGTCCGCATGCGGATCTAGAAAAAGAAGAAGTGGAAATTTATCATTGGCAATAAAGTTGGTCGGTACATAAAGAGCAAATCGTCGAGATGATATTGATCCGGTGATCGATGGGTAAAGTTGTCCTGCTTCTAGTTGAAGCATACTTACTGGTACTTTTTCATTGGCTTCGGGTACGGTTGTTTTTTCTGTTGAAGTTGTATTACTGCAACTTGCCAATAGGAAAAGAAAACAAATCAGGTAGAGCAACCGAAGCATGAAATGTGGATATTGTGTAACTTTTACGAATGGTAAAGATAATGGCTTACAGAATATCTTGCTGTGATTTACTTGTAATCAAAAAGTATGCGTGAACTCGCAATGATACGGCATACTCTGCGAATAATTGCTGAGTTTGATACTTCAATGCCTTTGCATCGGCAGTTGAATTCGTATTTCAAGTTTAATAAAGCGATGGGATCGAGAGATAGAAGGGAAGTACGTGCGCTCGTTTACCCTTGGTTTCGAATGGGAAAGGCATTAATCGATATGGAACAGGAGGAGCGACTTGCAGTTGCTAATTTTCTATGCAATACTGCGCCTAATTCTTCGTTAGCATACTTATGTGCCAGGTATGATTTACCGCTCAGCGAACTTTCATTGCCAGCATCTGAAAAGTTAGAAAAGTTAGAAAAAAAATATCCTGCATTCGACCGTCGAGCAATTTTTCCGATGCACAGTTGCATTTCCAACGATATTCCGTTGGAGGAATTATTGTATTCTATGTTACAGCAACCGCTGGTCTGGATTCGAGTTCGCGAAGCACATGTATTGGCGGTTAAATCAGAGTTGCAAGCTGCAGGTATTACATTTAGTGTTCATCACGATCGACCGCTTTCCTGGAGTTTTGATCCTGCCGTGAAATTGACGGAAACGGAAAGTTACCAGAAGGGTTATTTTGAAATACAGGATTTATCCTCTCAAAAAGCCGGTGATGCGTTTAATCCACAGCCTGGAGAGGAGTGGTGGGACGCTTGTTCAGCTTCGGGTGGTAAGTCGCTTCAATTATTGGATAAGCAAAATAACATACGGCTTTTGGCATCCGATGTGCGTGCATCAATCCTGGAAAATTACCGGGAGAGACTT
>JBEGUX010000086.1:0-5518 GCA_041178685.1 Bacteroidota bacterium | reverse complement strand
AACATGGTGCTTGATAAATACCCTGAACTGGTTTCCGGTATCAAAGGTCTTTCTGAAGAAACGACCACCGGTGTTCACCGCTTGTACGAGCGTATGAAAAATGGTACGCTTCCATTGCCTGCGATCAATGTCAATGATTCTGTAACCAAGTCGAAGTTCGACAACAAATACGGTTGCCGCGAGTCGTTGGTAGATGCTATTCGTCGTGCAACTGACCTGATGATGGCCGGTAAAGTGGCTGTTGTTGCCGGTTTTGGTGATGTTGGTAAAGGTTCAGCAGACTCTTTGCGCGATTCCAAAGTTCGCGTAATCGTAACCGAGATTGATCCGATCTGTGCGTTGCAGGCTGCTATGGAAGGCTATGAAGTGAAAAAGATGGACGATGCAGTGAAAGAAGCTGATATCATCGTAACAGCTACCGGAAACGTGAACATTGTTACCGACCGTCATTTCCGTGCGATGAAGCACAATGCAGTTGTTTGTAACATCGGCCACTTCGACAATGAAATCGACATGGCATGGTTGAATGACAACTATGGCAATAGCAAAGACACCATCAAGCCTCAAGTTGATAAATATACCGTTGACGGAAAAGACATCATCGTACTTGCTGAAGGACGTTTGGTGAACCTCGGTTGCGCTATGGGTCACCCTTCTTTCGTAATGTCAAACTCCTTCACCAACCAAACACTGGCGCAGTTGGAGTTGTGGGCGAATTCTGCCAACTACGAAAACAAAGTATACACCTTGCCAAAGCAGCTCGATGAAAAAGTGGCTCGTTTGCACCTCAAGAAAATCGGAGTAGAGATCGATGTGTTGAACAAAGAGCAAGCTGATTATATCGGCGTTAAGGTACAAGGCCCTTACAAAAACGACGCGTACCGTTATTAATAAATAATGCGGAGTTGAGAATGCAGAATTAATTAATTGAATTAACGCTCACACTCACACTCACACTGAATTAGTCGGTGGTTGATAGTCGGAAATAAGACTAACAGCTACCGACTAATTTTTTTCAGTTAGTTCTGCAAAGCGGAAATTGACAGCGTCGAATAACCCGAGATCACTCATCTTGAATTCCGGAATTACCAGCAGTGCCATAAAGGAAAGTGTCATGTAAGGAGCGCGGAGTTTCGATCCCAGTGCTTTTGCTTTCTGATCCAGTGCTGCGTAGGCTTTTGAAACGGATACTCCATCCTGATCGGAAATCAATCCGGCGATCGGTAAGGGCAGCACTAGTTCTTCTTCGCCGTCAATAGCACAAAGTCCGCCGCGGTTGCTGATGAGTAAATTCACCGCCCGGCAGATATCTTCGTCGCTGCAGCCTACTGCGATAATATTGTGAGAATCGTGTGCAACGGTGGAGGCAATGGCGCCATTACGCAAACCAATATTCTTTATCATGCCGATAGCCGGTGCCGCATCTTTATAGCGGTTTACAACGGCAATTTTCAATTGGTCGTTTTCCGGGTCAGCAACAATATGTCCATCATTTATCTTAGCTGATTCGTTGAGCTTTAAGGTAATAAGCTGACCATCGAGTGCTTCGATGAGGTGGATTTTACTTCCATCAGCGGGTATTCGAAAATCCTCTTGTGATTTAAGCGAGCAGTTGAATTGGTTAATGATCGTATGTGAACCTTTGGGTAAATTGCAAGTTCCGTTCTCGGCAACAAGTTCTCCATTGATATAGGTTTTCTCTACATCGAAATCTTTAAGATTATTTACAACTATGAAATCCGCCGGATCGCCAACTTGCAACAATCCAACATGCATGCCGTAATGTTGTACCGGATTTACAGTTGCCGCACACAGTACATCAAAAACATCGTATCCGTCGTTCACCGCACGGCTCACCAATCTATTAATATGGCCAAGTTCAAGATCGTCAGGATGTTTGTCGTCACTGCAGAACATGATATTAGCGGAGTGTTCGTCCATCAACGGAATTAAAGCTTCGTAATTCCGCGCCGCTGAGCCCTCACGGATAATAATTTTCATACCGTATTTTAACTTGTCAATTGCTTCCGGCAAACTAAAACACTCATGGTCGGTGGAAATACCTGCAGCTATATAATGTGCCGCATCATCGGCACGTAAGCCCGGCGCATGTCCATCCACTTTCCGTCCGTACTTTTTTGCTACTGCGATTTTGTCCATTACCAACGGATCGCGGTGCAGAACACCCGGATAATTCATCATTTCAGCCAAGTAAATAAGGCCGTCTTTAACGAAAAGTTCTTCGATATCTTCAGCGGTGATCGTAGCTCCTGCGGTTTCAAATGTTGTTGCCGGTACACATGATGGTGCTCCAAAATAAAATTTCAAAGGAGAACGGCTGGCGTTTTCGGTCATGTAGCGAATCCCTTCCATGCCCATCACGTTGGCAATTTCGTGCGGATCGCTTATGGTGGCAACTGTTCCGTGAGGGAGTGCAACACGCGAGAATTCGTAGGGCGTCAACATCGAACTTTCGATGTGAATGTGCGCATCAATAAATCCCGGTAAAATGTAATGCTCAACTTCCACCGGATGTTCACGGATGGCTGTAATTTTTCCACCGTGCCATTCCAGTGTTCCGCTGAATATCTTTCGCTTTAATGTGTCAACTATTTTTCCGGTAATTTTCATTAGTACCTATTCAAGAGATAAAACAGGCAGCCGGCCGTTCGGTTAGTTGATTCTAGTTAATGAGAGCTGAATAAATTCTTCAGCTCCCTTATTCTCAGCCCAACGAGGCAATTACGAAATAAACCCGCCTACTCAAAGATGTAAGTTGACGGCGAAGTATTACTAGCAGTCGGGACCTTTAATATGTTAATGCCAGATTTACAGCTGCACTTGCATTCATGTTGCCGAATCCTTTTGTAGAAGTTCTGGTTGGATAGAACTGTGATGTTCTTTGCAGGATATCGACTACTTGTGCGCGTGTCAATGTTGGTTTTGCAGAATAGACTAAAGCAGCAATGCCTGCCGCTGTAGCCGTTGCTACCGAGCTTCCGCCGATGTATGAAGGAGTAGAGAGGCTGGGTTTGAGTGATAGCGAATTTCGACTGCTATTAGCATCGCGCTCCATTGGAATGGTAAACATAACAGCACTTCCGTCGTGACAAGACGCACAACGCGAACCATTCTCCTTCACCCCGGTAACAGCAACGCATTGAGAATAAGCTGCCGGATAGATTACTCCCCACCAGCTGGTTGCCGAAAAAGAGGTGCCGGCTGCAGCCATGATTAATTTTCCTTTGTTGTATGCATAGGTCACACCATCGCGGAGCGCACTGCTGGAGAACGGTGTTCCGATAGACATGCTTATAACGCGGATATTATTCAAGTTTCCCATTCGTGTGAGCGCATTTTTTGTTCCTGTTAATTCAGAAGATTGATCAAGCACTACATCGTTGCAGGCACGAATAAAGTGGAGACTGGACTTATAGGCAATTCCGGTAGTTGCATTTTGTGCATTGCGGGGACCAGCGGCTACTCCACACATTGATGTTCCGTGGGTACAGGAAGTGTAGGCGGAAGTGCCAAGTGTATAGTCGGTCGTAATCGTTCTGCCAACGTTACTAAGTCCGTCATTGAATTGAGAACCCAATAACGATTGCGACGAGCTGAGACCGGCATCAATTACTCCAATTCGAATACCTTCACCCTGTGCAACATTCCACGCAGCAGGAACATTGACATTGTTATAATTCCAAGGTAAGAGCGAAGCAGGTGTTACGGTAGTCCAATCGGAAGTATTCAACGGTTCTGTGGAGTTGTCGCAGCCACTGGAAGAACGTGCAGCCCAAGTATTGGGCCAGTACCCATATGGTTCCACATAGCGTACATTTTTCAAATTATACAATTGAGTAATAACGTCTTTGTCGGTCGTGCGGAGTACGAACAACGGTAATGTTGCATCATCCTCTTCCAACAAATCAGCAATTTCAATTTCTTGGCCTTTTGAACGCAATACGTCAATCACAAGATTTAATAAAGCATCGTGTACGCTTTTCCATTCGGTGGATTGCAAATTGATGCGCTCGATATAGCTGTCGATATCTTTTGCGTTCGCCGGTTGATATCCGACTACGATTAATCCTGCTGCATCTGCTGCGCTGCAAAGTGTATGCAGATCAACATCACTCCACGTAAAACTTTGTTGATCCTGGTATTGACCAACAATTAAAGCATCCAAGTCTTGACGGCTAAGCAGTGGATCTCCGGGTACAGGAAGTGGGTTAGACTTTTGTTCCAGAATATTTCCGGCTCCTACATTGATGTCTTGAATTTCATTTCGGGTACAGGAAACTACTACTGTTGAAATTATTGCCAATACATAAAATTGAACTTTCTTCATGATGTTCTTTTTTCAAAAGGATTGATAACCACAAATATAAACGAATCAACGAATTAACCAAGTTCAATAAGTGCAATAAAAAAAGCCGCCCCGAGGGACGGCTTTTAAATAATTTGCTGGGTAATCAAACCGATTCAGCAAGGATGACGACTTTATTATCCAGATTTTCGATTACTCCGCCTTTCACATCGAACAGCTTTTCGCCCTCTTTATCTTTGATTTTAACCTTTCCATTCAGAAGGGTAGAAATAATCGGGGCGTGATTGTTCAACAGCTGAAAGCGACCATCCATACCCGGTACGGAAACAGAAGAGACCTCGCCGGCGTAGACTTTTTTATCAGGAGTGATGATTTCGAGTAGCATGACTTTTATTTAGTTCAAGGTTCAAAGTTCAAGGTTTATTGTCCTTTTGAACTTTAAACCTTAAACCTTGAACTGTTATTATTTGGCTTCCGCCAACAACTTCTTACCTTTTTCGATAGCATCGTCGATGGTACCTACCAGGTTGAAGGCTGCTTCCGGATATTCGTCTACTTCACCATCCATGATCATGTTGAAGCCGCGGATAGTTTCTTCGATTGGAACGATTACACCTTTCAGACCGGTAAACTGTTCAGCAACGTTGAACGGCTGTGACAGGAAACGTTGAACACGACGTGCACGGTGAACGACCAGTTTATCTTCGTCGGAAAGTTCGTCCATACCAAGGATGGCGATGATATCCTGAAGTTCTTTGTAACGCTGCAGGATCATCTTAACACGCTGAGCAGTGTTGTAGTGTTCGTTACCAACGATAGCAGGAGTCAAAATACGAGAGGTAGAATCCAGTGGATCTACCGCAGGATAAATACCCAACTCAGCAATCTTACGGTTCAATACAGTGGTAGCGTCAAGGTGAGCGAAGGTGGTAGCCGGAGCCGGATCGGTCAAGTCATCCGCAGGTACGTAAACGGCCTGTACAGAGGTGATGGATCCGCGCTTGGTAGAGGTAATACGTTCTTGCATCAATCCCATTTCCGTAGCCAATGTAGGCTGATAACCTACCGCAGATGGCATACGACCCAACAGCGCTGATACTTCAGAGCCGGCCTGTGTGAAACGGAAGATGTTGTCAATAAAGAAAAGGATGTCGCGGCCGCCTGATTGCTCATCACCATCGCGGAAATACT
>JBEGUX010000085.1:0-3715 GCA_041178685.1 Bacteroidota bacterium | reverse complement strand
TCATGCGTAGATGAACTGCTGAACAATGAAATGGTAGAGGCAAGTATAGCGTTCAGATCTAATTCCACCGGATTGGCCTGTGGCATTTTGGCAAAGTTGGAAAACTCAGTAGCAATTGCCGACAGCGTGTCAATCTGTTGTATCAATGTCTGCGCCATCTTCTGCGTCATCGCTTCACGATCATCGCGATGATCTTTCCAGGCACGCTGCAACTGCTGTACAGAAAGTTTCATTGGTGTCAACGGATTTTTGATCTCGTGAGCAACTTGTTTAGCCATTTCCCTCCATGCAGTTTCCCGTTCGCTGCGAGCCAGCTTGTCGGCACTATCAGCAAGTTCTTTCAGCATACGATTGTATTCGACGACGAGCTGTCCGATTTCATCTTTAGCAGCATAAACGATAGGTTCACTTTTACGACCGAAACGCATGCCTGCCAGGCGTTCCTGTATTAACGATAATGGTTGAGTGATACGGGAAGAGACAAACGCGGTGAGAAATACTGCCAACGCAAAAAGTAGTACATAGATATTTAAGAGCGCGGAAAGGAATCCGGAAATCTCACGATTACGTTCTTGTTGCTTTTCAAAATATGGCAAATGCAGATAGCCCGTCATTTTACCGTTAGCTCCAACAAACGGTGCGTACCCGGCAATATATTCCAGCTTGCCCACACTTTCACGGTGAATAAACTGTGTGCGTTGAAACTCATTGAGCTCATGATACGCCTCGGGGTTCATACGGAAAGAAATAATCTCCTGATCGAAAATACGCGGCTGAGAAGAGTAATAGAGACGGCCCGTTTCATCAAAAATATTGAAGTCAAAATTGGTGTTGGCTGCTATTCGCTGCAAATCGAGCGGTAAAGATTCTTTGGCTGTCAAGGATAGCGGATCGCCGACTGCGGCATTCTCACCCAATAAAACCCACAAACCATTGAGCTGCTCTGCGACCGTACGGTGTTGATCACTATTGTATTTTTTGAAAATGTATAGGATTGTTCCCGTTCCAATTCCAAGAAAGGAAAGCACAACCATCAGAAAAACGGAAACACGAATACGACGCGTCAGCGAGCCTGTGAGACTACGACTTTCCAGCATTCTGTGTAGAAGCACAATTGCCCACCAAATCACGCTGAAGAAAGTAAAGAGCCAGGAAAATAATGTAATGGCTGACATCCAGGTGGAAGTAGGTTTAGAAACAACAACAATGGATTCAGGACTACTTTTAATCACCAGGTGATCGTATTCATCCTTGGAGAGATGACGAATTGTTACAGCCCCGTTTAATAAAAAATCAGCTGCAGAGAACGAGTACGGAAAGGAGCCAAATTCATATTCCAAAGAACCGTTGCGGTAACTGGCATAACTATATTGCTCAGGAATATTACGCACACGGTAGTTGCCTCCCACGAACAATTCCGGAAATCCTTGACCGGATCCAATGGTTCGTGAACGAATAGAAATAGCCAATGTTCCCAACGTGTCGTCCTTTGCACGTAACACAGATTGCACGGCAACATATTGAACACGTCCGGCTTGCGCCGGCAACAAATAAATACCGGATGGAACCAGCTGCTCTCCTTGATCGGCAGTAACGCGAATGAAATCATTTAGATTTTCTGTACCATCGTAGGATTCCCCGGAGCCATTGAAACGATAAACCATTGCTTCAAAACGAGCGAGATAATCTTTACTCAGCCGGGTGCTCAGCTCGCTCGCAAATGCCGTAAGTAAAAGAGAATCGGATGATAAGGAATCTGCCGGCTGGACGATAGAACTCAGTATCGACTGAAGAAAATATTCTGCCGAAGGATCACGTTGAACACCTACGCGCTGAGCGATCTGCATTCGCTGGCTTACTTCTTTTTGGTTATTGTACGTGTAAAACTCCCAAGAAGTAAATACTGTGATCAACACCAGGGAAATAAATGCATGTCGGGCAGACAATGATGCTGTATAACGTTTTAAAAAAGAGTATACAATGACACCACCTGTTAAAAAATAGAGTGACAGCGCCAGCAATCCGACAAACGTATGAAAGTCAACTGCCGCTAAATCTTCGATGCTAAAGGAGATGTGTGAGTCGGCAACGAGTCCTTCGATAAGGTAATCAAGAATAATTAATACTACTGCTGAAATTCCAATAGAAACGAAAGCGGCCCATGTTCGACTGATACGCGAATGCGAAAGCTGCGGGAATAGTAATAGACATATATACAGGATTACTAAGCCATTCAGGAAGAAATCTCCAAGCGATTGAAAAACAGCTGAACTCGCATAGATGGCGGGGTCAAAAATCGAAGTGTTGTACATGCCGGAAGGAAAATGCATATACAGCATTGCAGCCCGTGCCAGTAAAACCAAAGCAGCAACAGTGAAGCGAAGCCGAAATCGCTTTCTTCGTAAAATGAAATAACTGCTGGTAAATAATAGTATCATACCGGATAACCATAACAGGAGATACCATCTTTCTCCGAGGGGTAAATGCGAGGAAGTCGATAGCTGCAGCCGATCGATGACAATACCATTAGGACTGTGAAAATCCAGCGGGACACCTGAGCTGACCAGTTCAGTGAATTGAAATGCCGGATTGAATCCACTGGTTAAATATCTGTTTTCATAATTGTATTCATGTCGAATGAGGTAAAGTCCAACATACGTGATTGATCCTTTACGAATAAGACGGCACCAGTATTTTCCATTGGGAAGTTGTAACACTGAAGCATCGACAAGTGTATCGGGACGTACGTCATCCAGACAAGGTTCATTGTCGGACCAGTTAACCAATTCATCACGATTGAAGACAAACAACGACATTCCCCGGAAACGGTTCGTTGCGTGAAGTACATCACTGTGAAAATTCGAACTGTCTTTACTGCAATCTGAAAGGAGTGCGAACAGCTGTTTATCCTGATCGCGTAAAATCTGTTCGGCTTCCTTGACTCTTTCAGTTGGCGGCATGCCAGGAAAAACACCAACCACACCGGCGATAAAAAGTGATACAATTCCAAGCAGAAGGAACCATGCTGCGGATATTCGAACGCGTTTTATCACTTTATAAATGAAATTTAAAACTACGATTGGAGGGTTTTTTCAATGACTATTGGAAAATAAGCGTGTTCGAGAGTATGAATTTTATGAGCTAATGTTTCCGCATTATCATCGGGCGAAACATAACAGGCTGCTTGAAAAACCACGTCTCCTTCATCAAAGTGCTCATTCACGAAATGAATGGTAATGCCGGACATGATAGAGCGAGCTTCTATCACCGCCTGATGCACCCGCTGGCCGTAAAAGCCTTTGCCGCCAAAGGAAGGAAGTAATGATGGATGGATATTTAGCATTCGACCACGATACGCCTGTACTATAGGAGCCGGAATCAACCACAAGAAACCGGCCAAAACAACGAGATCGATGGAACGTTCTGTCAATTGTTGTAATAGCCCTTGAGGTTGATGAAATTCATCACGTGTAAAAGTGAAACAAGGTATTCCCAGCCGCGCTGCACGTTCCACTATACCCGCTTTAGGATTGTTAGTGTAGATGCTATCAACGCAAATGGTGGATGAATGCTTGAAGTAATCAGCGATTTTTTCGGCGTTAGAACCGGAACCGGAAGCAAGAATGGCGATTTTTTTCATTTTAATTAGAAATGCCCGGTTTTACGAATTAACAATGAGTTAACAATGGAGCAGTTCAATTGCTTTACCTTGCGC